>CAZVHN010000399.1:0-3983 GCA_964626895.1 uncultured Chloracidobacterium sp.
CATCGGCGGCCGGTATTCGGCGCTGTCAAACTTCGGCATGGTACCGGCGGCCGTCATGGGCGTGGACGTGGCAAAATTCCTCGATCGCACCGTGGAAATGGTCCAGGCCTGCGCCGCGGACGTTCCGGCGGAAGAGAATCCCGGCGTCGTCTTGGGCGCGATCCTCGGACGCGGCGGGCAGGCGGTCCCGCCCAGATGCGTCGATGAATAGAGCACACGGCCCAGGTTCGGGAAGAAATAGGAGCACGTCGTTCGCCCGGTGCCGTTCGAAATCATTTTTACGGTCGAGCCATCTACATTCATCGTATAAATCTGATCACACTCGCTGCCGTCGCGCGTGGACTGAAAGATGAGCTTCCGACCATCTGCTGAAAAATAGGCTTCAGCGTTTTCACCACCAAACGTTAACTGCCTGATGTTACGCAGGTGCTTCTCGCTTGGAGAGCGTGACGTAACGGACGATTGCACCGCGGGTGAGTGGCCAATTGTCGCCAGAGTTACAGATAGAATTCCGGTCGCAAAAAAGCAAGCTAATGATTTCACTGGTAAGAGTCCTGTTCTAAAGAATTAATGCAAGTCACTGAATTTATGCGTGCGCGGCAGTGGAGGCAACCCGGCCCCCAGCCTTGGCGATTGTGCTCGACTTACGCCAGCGGGTGTTCAGCAGCACCAGGGCGCAAGCGCCAACTACCAGACTAATAATCTGTGATGTGGAGAGCCCGGTCAGTGATGATAGGCCCAGAATGTCGCCGCGCGGATCGCCACGAACAAATTCAACCCCAAACCGAATGGCTGAGTAAACCAGGGCGTAGAGAAGTATTACTTGTCCGTCGAATTTCCTGCGCTTGTGCAGCCATAAAAGAAAGAAGAAAACTATCAGCATCGCAAACGATTCATAAAGCTGAGTCGGATGCAGATGAACCCCGGTAGGCACGCCAGTTATCTGATGGCCCAATTCGGAGAACTGCACTCCCCACGGCAACGACGTAGGTTTGCCCCAACAGCAGCCTGCCGCAAAACAACCTTGGCGTCCGAAGAAATTACCGATGGCAATTCCCGGAGCGCACGCGTCAGCGGTTTTCCACCAGGGGAGACTGTAACGACGCATCAGAAAGTAGCCGGCAAGGATTGCGCCGAGCAGCCCACCATAGAAAACTCCGCCCGAACGGAGGAAGTCGAGCGAGAGCAACTGCAGCGGGTCCTCCCGATACTCGGGCTCGACCAAGAACATCAGGATCTTCGATCCGATAAGCGACGCCAGGAGCATCCAGAGGCTCAAGTCGTATATTTTTTCGCGGGGTAATCCATCACGCGCGGCGAGTCTGACCGTGATCAGGATGGCGCAGAGAAAAGCGAGCGCGAGAAACACGCCGTAGGTGTTGATGGGAAAGTTGCCGATGCGAAACAGTTCTGGATACATAAGATTGGTGCCGGGTGCCGGGTGCCGGGTGCCAGGTGTCAGGTGTCAGGTGTCAGGTAACAGGTGTCAGGTAACAGGTGTCGGTGTGTCCGGTGTTTCTAATCGGCACCTGATACCCGGCACCCGACACCTGCTTACTGACTACTTACTACCGACCTTTTCTCTCTTCTTTCTTCAAGAATCAGATCGTAGGCCAGCAGGCCTGCGCCCACGCAGATGCTCGCGTCTGCGACGTTGAACGTGGGCCAATGATACGAGCCGGCATGCACCGAGATAAAATCGATAACATAGCCGAGCCGCACGCGGTCGGTCAGATTTCCGGTAATGCCTGCCAGCAGCAAGGCGCACGCACCCAGGATGCGATCGTCGTTGCGCGGCGTCCGCATGAAATAGTAGAGCACAGCGACGGCCGCGGCGAGCGCGAGGATGACAAAGAACCAGCGCCCAAAGGACCCACCTTCCTGTAACTGGCCAAAAGCGATGCCTCTATTCTCCGTGTAAACAAAATCCAGGAAGCCATTGATTATGGTCCGATCATCACTAAACCGAAGCGCACGTATCGCCCAGGCCTTGCTTGCCTGGTCAGCCATGTAGATGCCAAACGCGGCAAGCAGGTAGCCCGCGCGCCAGCCGAGGCGGGTCGATGGACTGTCTGTTGATTCTTTCATACCTTCGGTACCCCGGCTGTCAGGCCAGGCGTGGGTTCAGGCAATCAGCACCATTAGGTGCGAAATGTTTATAGGTCAGTGGGTTCAATTTTTGATTCAAGCCCGTTAGGAGCGATACGCTCTGTCAGAACCGCTCCCCGTTCTGACAAGCACATCGCTCCTAACGGGGCTCAGACTCAGAAATACATAGCACGCGAGCTATAAACATCGGGCTCCTCTGGAGCTAGGCCGTCTCCCGCTCAATTTCTTCCAAAGCCGCCACGCAGCGCTCGCAAACAGTGGGGTAAGCCGACGACTCGCCAACTTGGGTTGAATAGTTCCAGCAACGCTCGCATTTTTCACCGGCTGCGGGCTGAATCTTAATTACCACGCCGCTCACACCTTCTTTCGAGGCAAGTACTTCGACCTGCGAGACGATGAATATGTAGCGCAGGTCGTCTTTGTATCTCTCAAGTAGGTCGTAAGCATCGCCCGCCGCTGAGATTTCAACACGCGCCTCCAACGAACTGCCAATATGTTTGGCGATTCTTGATTCTTCCAGTGCCCGGAGTACGTCCTCACGAATCTCGAAAAGCCTCTCCCAGTCTGAGAGCACCTGAGCGTCCGTCTGCTGCTTAGCCTCGGGAAACGTGCCGAGGTGTACTGACGCCGCGCGCTTGGGGGTTTCGGCTGCGGGTAGGTTGTCCCAGATTTCGTCGGCTGTAAAAGCTAGTATCGGCGCCAGCATGCACGCCAGCGACTCAGCAATCCGATAGAGGGCCGTCTGCGCAGAGCGGCGCCCAGGATTGCGTGGTGCAAATGTGTAGAGACGATCCTTGATGATGTCGAAGTAGCGCGCAGACAGCGTAACTGTGGAAAAGTTGTAGAGCGTATGATAGACCGCGTGAAACTCGTAGGCTTCGTAAGCCTCGCGCACTTTCCCCACCACCACATCAAGCTCGGCCAGCGCCCAACGGTCAATCTCAAGCAGTTCCTCTTCTGCAACGCTGTCGCGTGCAGGTTCAAAACCGTGGAGGTTGCCCAACGCAAAGCGAGCGGTATTGCGCAGTTTGCGATAACCGTCGGTAACGCGCTGCAGTATTTCCGCCGAGCAACGCATGTCGTCGAAATAATTTGAGGACGCACACCACAAACGCAGGATTTCCGCACCAGACTCTTTAATGACTTCATCCGGCGGCACCGCATTACCCGCCGACTTGTGCATTGCCTTGCCCTGCGCATCTACCGTCCAACCGTGGGTCAGTACGGTCTTGAACGGAGCGCGGCCGCGCACGGCTAGTCCCACCATCAGTGATGAATTGAACCAACCGCGAAACTGATCGCCACCTTCGATGTACACGTCAGCCGGCCAGCGCAACTCCGGGCGATGCTCAAGGACGGCAATTGATGAGGCGCCACTGTCGAACCAAACGTCCAGAATGTCGGTCTCTTTAATCCACTCGTCCGCGCCACACTTTTTACACTTGTAGCGTTCCGGCAAAAGCTCACGCGCCTCGCGCGTGTACCAGGCATCGGCTGACTCGCGTTCAAAAACGTCGGCAACGTTGTTGATGATTTGAGGATCCGCCACGGCCTCGCTGCACCTAGCGCAGTAGAACACGGGAATGGACACTCCCCAGACGCGCTGCCGCGAGACGCACCAATCCGGCCGGCCCTTGAACATGTTGCGCATCCGCTCCTCGCCCCAGGAGGGAAGCCACTCGACGCGTTCGATCTCTCGCAAGGCAGCTTCCCTGAGCGAGGCGGGGGACGTAGAAGTCGCGTCGGAGAAGTTTTCGGTGAAGTTGGTGCGGTCACGACCATCTTCGTCGCGCTCCACCACCTGGCCACCAGCCCTGTCCATGGAAATGAACCACTGCGGCGTGGCTCTGAAGATCACCGGATTCTTGCAACGC
>CAZVHN010000400.1:0-2680 GCA_964626895.1 uncultured Chloracidobacterium sp.
GGAAGTAAAACCCGGCGGGATCATAATTTTTGGGCGCAACGTCGCCAGTCCGGAACAATTGCGGAATCTGGTTGACGGTGTGCGAGAACTCCTTCCGGTTGAGCCCCTGGTGGGCATCGATCAGGAGGGCGGACTCGTCGATCGGCTGCGAAAGATTTTTACTCCCATGCCGTCCGCCCGCACAATTCGCCAGCATGGCGATCTCGCGGCGTCTCGCGCGCTTGGCCGCATCACTGGCGAAGTCCTTCGCATGCTGGGCTTCAACATGAACTTCGCCCCTGTCATGTCCATCATGACTGACGAGCGCGACCTGCTTTCCAACGGACTTTACTCACGCTCCTTTGGTCGTTCACCGGGCGAAGTCCTTGGTTACACCACCGTCTACCTGCGCGGCTTGCAGGAAGCGGGCATCCTTGGTTGTCTTAAACACTTTCCCGGGATTGGCGCCGGCGAGGTTGACTCACACGAGCAGATGCCGCTGGTGAAACTTTCACATGACGATCTGATTGCGCAGGATCTTGCACCATATATCGAGTTGTTTCAACGCCAGGACGATCGAGTGCGTTGCGTGATGGTGAGCCACGGTGGTTTTCCCAACATCGACATCCGGCAGGAGTTTACCGGCGGATTACTTGAGCCCGCATCCTTGAGTCATAACATTGTCACGCAGTTGCTGCGCGAAGAGTTGGGTTACCAGCATCTCATCGTAACTGATGACCTGGAGATGGGCGCGATCTCCCGCCACTGCGATATTGAGGCAGCCGCTATCCGGGCCTTCCTTGCCGGGGAAGACATGATGCTCATTTGCGCCCGTCCCGACGTGATTCGCCGCGGTTATCACGCGCTCCTGAAAACAGCGCAGGCAGGCAAGCTCCCCGAGGGGCGTATTGGCGAATCATTGAAGCGCATCGCGGCCATTAAGGAGATCGTCAAAGAACCCCTGCCGCTGGACCTTGAACGCTTTCAAGCGCTCTCAACCGAGACCAGGCAGCTTAATGAGAAACTGAACTACACGTACGGAGGGACAGTCTTATGATACCCAGGAGAGCGATTCTTCCTCTTCTTTCTCTGCTGCTGATCGTCGCGATTTTGCCGGCCGGCTGCCGGCGTAAGAGTGGGACCTTCGTAATCGCGTTGGGGGATAACATCCGGACAATCGATCCCATCGGCTCGCCGTCGGTTGACACGGCCAGCGAGCGCGTGCGAACGCTGATGTTCAATTCGCTGGTGAAGAAGAATGAGAAGTTTGACTACGTTGGGGAGCTGGCGTCCAACGTTCAGCGTTCCGATGACGGACTGACTTACACTTTCACGCTTCAGGAAGGGGTCAAATTCCATGATGGACGACCGCTCACTTCTGCCGACGCCAAATACACGCTCGACCTCGTGTTGTCGAGCACCTTCGCCAAGTCTGCCAGCTTTTTTGAAGGATCGGGAGAGAATAAGAAAAGCTATGTGACGAGAGTTGATGCCCCAGATGCAAAAACTCTGGTCGTCACCCTTACGAAGTCGTGGGTGGGTCTACTTCCCAACCTTGTACCGATCGCCATTATTCCCAAGGACAGTTATGGCGGCCAGAAGGATCAACCGCTGGGCTCGGGTCCATTCAAGTTTGTGAGCTACGACAGCTCACAGCAGGTACTGGATCTCGAGGCTTATCCTGACTACTGGCAGGGTCCGGCAAAACTTCCGACCATCAGAGTGCGTGTGATTGCCGATATCAATGCGCTCCAGGCGGAACTGCAATCGGGCCGCATCGATATTGCTCCACTGCCTACAAACCTTTCACCAGACGCTGTCAAGTCCCTGGGACAGTATCCAAACTTACAGGTACTTCAATTCACCGGCTCTAATATAAACCTGTTGACGTTCAATACTGCCCAGCCTCCGCTGAGTGATGTTCGGGTGCGGCAGGCGATAGCTTATGCGATCGATCGTGAGAGCATGATCCGCGACTTGCTTCTCGGACAAGCAAAGATTTCACACTCGATTTTGCCCGAGGATTCCTGGGCCTATATGCCCGGACAGATCTATCGCTTTGATCCGGCGATGTCGAAGAAATTGCTGGATGAGGCTGGGTTCAGAGATCCGGATGGTGATGGACCACAGATGCGCTTTCCCAAACCGGCAGTTTTTAAGATCTCCGGAGCCAGCGTGGCAGCCAGGAACTACTCAGGAGTGATCTATGATTATCTCAAGGCCGTGGGCATTCCGGTAACCATCGAGACCGCGGAGCTCAACACGCTCTTTGACGAACTACGGCGAGGAAACTTTCAGATTTTTTATGGCCAATGGACGGGTGGCAATCAAGACCCGATCTTCTACAAGGATCTCTTCGCCACCTCGGAGATACCCACCGAGACCCGCGCTGCAAGGAACCGCAGTCGATACAGCAACCGGGAACTCGATCCGTTGCTGGAGGAAGCCGCCAACACCTGGGACCGCGAGAAAGGAAAGGTGTTGTATGCAAAGATTCAGGAGATCGTCAGCCGCGATGTGCCCGTATATCCGCTGTGGTACCAGGCGAACATGGTTATCGCCAAGAAGAATGTAAAGAATATTCAGGGCGATGCCAGCGGCGACTGGGGGTTTGTCAGGAACTTGACCGTTGAGTAGGGCAACGGAACTTGGCGGACGTTGGATTCATACTGGCGGTAGAGATTGTGTGAAAACTCAGATA
>CAZVHN010000401.1:0-1508 GCA_964626895.1 uncultured Chloracidobacterium sp.
TCTGCTGAGATAGAAAAATGCTGCCGCGGCGGCACCAGCAGCCGTGTACAAACCGCCTCGAGAAAAGGTTAAGGCACTCTGCACCGCAAGCAGAGTCATTACGCAGAACATGAGTGCCCTGAACCATTTGCTTGACTTGCGATTCAGCGCGCAAAACAAAGCTAGTAACGCGCCAAAGCCGAGTGCGGTGGAGACCTGATTCGGTCCAAAGCCGCCACTTGTCGCATGATTCGACTCGTCGACGAAACTAATGTCCGGAGTGGTTACCGTCACAAAAAGAGTGATCACCGCGATGCTGATGGTCGGGGCGATAAGCGCGATGAATAATCGCTGCAGTTGGCCTGCCGAGAGTTTCAAGTTTGAGAAAAACCAGGCGCTGACAAGCAACGCGAGAGGGCCGGACAGATTGAAGCGCAGATGAATGGTGAACCACAGCAAGCTCTCTTCCCTGAAGGTCAGCGCGGCGGAAGGGAGCAGAAGAAGGAAGTAAAGGAGGATTGAGAACGGTCCTCTCAATCGGTGGCTCTTTATCATCGCCACGACGAAGATTGCCACCGTCGCGTATTTGCCCACTTCCCAAAAGACCCGGGCGTCGGCCATGCGCCACAAGACTTCGGCCCCGACAATATAAGCAACGACATAAGCGACGCGATCCAAGCGCCGGCTATTGCTAGACGCTGCCCACCATAACCCGACACCGATTGTGGTTAGGGCGTGCAGTGTTGCGATCAGTTGAAACCGGTGGGCCAACAAAGCCAACGGGACATGAGCGGCAAAGAATGCTGCCGCTTGCCATCCTGGTCGGTACATTAGACCTCGGAAGTCGCGGTCTCGGAGGTACGCTGGTCGGGCTAGTGGATAAGTTGCAGATGACATCGTTAAGAGAGGAGCTTGGAATAGATCCTGGTTAGTTGTGTTCGAAGCGCCTCCAGGGAATGAAATCGAGTCACATGCTCGCGTGCCTGCTGACCGCACCTTACTCGCAAACCTTCATCGCTGAGGAGTCGAACGGCAGCCGCAGTCAATGCGTCTTCATCGCCCGGGTCGGCCATTAAACCCCGACCGTTACCAAGGATCTCTGGCACTCCTCCGACGCGGGTAGCGGCTACTGGAAGGCCATGGGCCATTGCTTCCAGTAGAACATTAGGCGTACCTTCCCAGTCTGAGGTGAGCATCAACAGATCGGCCTCCTGGTAGACCCCATTCGCACTCTCCAACTCACCGCGCAGCTCAAGTTGATCTGGCCCAAGCCCAAGCGTCCTCGCGAGCATTTCCACCGCCGGCCTCAACGGGCCATCTCCGACGATGACGGCTTTCACCCGTCGGTTCGGTAGTTCTCGTCTTACTCTCGATAGTACCTGGAGGAAACGATCCGGTCTTTTTACCTGAATTAGTCGACCCACGAATAGAACTCGCGCTGTCCCATGTTCCTTGAAGTCTCGCTTTCCGTTACGACACTCCACCTCCACGGCATTCAAAACGAGATCGATTCGCTCGGGGGAGATGCC
>CAZVHN010000402.1:0-15393 GCA_964626895.1 uncultured Chloracidobacterium sp.
CGGCTCTGCCGCCAATCACCAAGAGTCCGAAGTAGCAAACAGCGTCTGCCATATGTCAGAGTACTGACCATGAAGAGCGTCACAGTCACCAAACGCGGCGCGAGCCGGGTGCGAAACGGACATCTGTGGATCTACCGCAGCGATGTTCTGGATCACGGAGATGCCGAAGGCGGCTCGATTGTCGCAGTTCGAGATCAGCACGGAAACTTTGTGGGGCAGTCTCTCTTCAGTGACGCTTCACAAATCGCCCTGCGTTTGTTAACGCAAGCGGACGAGCCCATCGATCGCGATTGGTGGCGCCAACGGATCCTGAAAGCCGCCAGACGTCGCCATGTGTCCCCCGACACGAACGCGTATCGTTTAGTTTATTCGGAAGGGGATCTGCTGCCCTCGCTCATTATTGACCGCTACAACGATGTCTTTGTGATACAGACTCTTTCGCAGGGCACTGAGGCACTTAAGTCGCTGCTGGTCGAATTGCTGGTCGAGGAATTCGGGCCTCGCGCCGTGATTGAAAGAAATGACGTGAAGGTACGCGTTCTGGAAGGACTCGAGATGGTGGCCGGCACGCTTTACGGACAAGCCCCCGAGCAGTTGGAGGTCGTCCAACACGACATCCGCTTCCTCGTGGCTCCGCAGGGCGGTCAGAAAACGGGTTCGTTTCTCGATCAGCGTGAGAACCGTCTGGCGGCGCGCGCGGTAGCGCATGGGCGAGGGCTGGATTGCTTTACCTTCAATGGCGCATTTGCGCTCTACCTTGCGGGTGTGTGCGAGAGCGTTATCGGCATCGATATTTCAGCAGAGGCGATCGACGTCGCGCGACGCAATGCTGAGCTGAACAACTTAAACAACGTCGAGTTTCGCGAAGCAAATGTCTTTGATGCCCTGCGCGACATGGAAAACGCGGGAGAGCGGTTTGACACGATCGTGCTGGACCCGCCGGCATTTGCGAAGAATCGCGGCAGCATCAAGGCGGCCGCGCGCGGGTACAAGGAAATCAATCTGCGCGCGCTCAAACTGCTAAACCCTGGCGGCGTGCTCATCACTTGCACCTGTTCCTACCACATGTCCGAGGAGATGTTTCTTGGAATTATCGCCGAGGCAGCAATCGATGCTCATTGCCGGCTGCAGGTCGTCGAAAAGAGGACCCAGGCGAGCGACCACCCCATCCTGCTTAGCGTGCCGGAGACCTACTATTTGAAATGTGTGATGGCTCGGGTGATCGAGTGAGGTATCAACTCTGCGACGTACCGCTGCGGACGGTTTCCGCCAGTCGTTTCGCATCCGGGAGTGCTTCCAGGGCACGCAACAACTGCGGGTCAGCGTCGAGCAGC
Source organism: uncultured Chloracidobacterium sp. (assembly GCA_964626895.1). Taxonomy (GTDB): domain Bacteria; phylum Acidobacteriota; class Blastocatellia; order Pyrinomonadales; family Pyrinomonadaceae; genus PSRF01. The sequence goes on from CAZVHN010000402.1 coordinate 1,335, forward strand.
ACGCGCGCGCCGGCATCGTTAGAGAATGCCGCAGTGATGATCTCTTCGCGCAGACGCAGCTTCACAAATTCCAGCTCCTCATCAAGCTGCGCCGGAGTCAGTTGCGATTCCGTGTCCGTGCGCACCCAGTTTCGAAAGGCTTCCACGACTCGATCTGTAATCGGATAGTCACCGGATTTTGGGTTTTTCCCGTACTGAACTTTTTCAACCTTATAAGATTCAAGACCCGGAACCAGACCTGCAGCTAGTTGCCGCGTAAACTGAAACGCAGCCTCCGCAATTCTGTTGCGCAAGGGAGTGAAATTGAGTGGCTTGATCTCGATATCAGGCGTGATGCCTCCGCCTCCATAGAAAACGCGACCGGCTGCCGTTTTCACTGCTGGACCACTTGAAGTGAGCGGGGCTGGAGAAGTTCGCGCCAGTGGCAAAGTGGGGTTCACGGCGGGCGAAGGCGATTGTTGTGGGGGTGCGTCGTCCAGATCGTGTCTGACGATGTAGTCATAAAAAGAACCACTCGAATAGTCGCGCTGCAGGGATCGGCCGTAGGGAGTGTAGTAGCGCGCCGTCGTCAGAGTGAGTCCGGTATTGAATGGCAACTGGAAGACCCGCTGGACCAAACCCTTGCCGAAGCTGGTTTCGCCAACGATCAATCCCCGCCCGTGATCCTGGATCGCGCCGGCTACGATCTCAGATGCCGACGCCGAGCCTCGGTTTATCAGCACGACCAGCGGCACATCTTCCGGTTCGGCGCCGCTTGATTTATAAACGAGCGGCTCACTGTATTCACTCCGGCCCCGCACGGACACTACGACTTGTCCTCGCGGCAGGAACTCACTAGAGACGTCAATCGCTTGATCAAGTAGCCCGCCTGGATTACCGCGCAGATCGAGCACGAGCTGGCGCATACCCTGACCTTTTAGTCTGTTGAGTGCCTCGCGCAATTCTTCGTCGCTGGTATGCTGAAAGCCGCGCGTCAGACCGATGTAGCCTGTGCCCGGACGAACCATATAAGCATCGCGTATCGAAGGTAGCGGCACCGACTCTCTTACAATGGTGAAATAAAGCGGCGCTTCCGAGCCCGCCCGCTCCACCTTGATTATTACCGGCTCGCCGCGCCCGCCGCGCACATGTTTTGAAACCTGCACGCTCGGCCAATCACGCGCGTCTTTCCCATCCACTTCAAGAATGCGATCGCCGTATCTGAGTCCCAGACGCGCCGCAGGTGTGTTTTCCACGGCCGACTGAATGTAGACCCCGTCACGATGTTGCACTATGGTTACGCCGATGCCGTAGAAGCGTGAGTCTTGATCCTCGTTGAGCTTCCTGAATTCGTTGTAGGGGAAATACATCGAGTGAGGGTCGAGCGTGGAGAGCATACCCTGGACTGCCGCTTGAGTTGCCTTCTCATAGTCGATGTCCCCGGCGTAGCCGGAAGAAATTGTCGAGACCGCTTCGTTGTAGTCCTTTTCGATTTCCTCCGCAGGCCCATCCGGGACCGAACCGCCCACGGAAACCGAGCGCCGGAGTCGCCGCGAACTGCCAATCGTGCCGCCCACAACGGCCGCAATTAGAATGATCAGACCGGCAATGATTATGAATCTCTTAGCCATCTCTATTAGGTGCTTTGATGCCAATGACTCCGAAACGACGGGCAGTTCCCACGAAAATATAACACAGTCGGACGCCTACACCCGAAGGCGGGTTGCCACTCGCTGCATGATATATTGAACTCCACATGTCGGTTTCACTATCTATTATCGTCCCGGCCTACAACGAAGCTGTGCGTCTGGGTACGACGTTGCCGAAGATTCTCGACTATCTCAGTAACAATGCTCCTGAGTCGGAACTGATCGTTGTCGACGACGGCTCAACAGACAACACAGCTGCGGCCGCCAGGGAAGTACTCTCGGCAGCGGAACGAGTGCGGACTTCCGTGCTCAGCTATCAGTCAAACCTTGGCAAAGGACGCGCCGTCAGGTTGGGCTTGCTGGCTTCGCGAGGAGAGGTGGCATTGTTTTCCGATGCGGACCTTTCGACGCCAATTACTGAGACCCCAAAACTGGTAGAACCAATCCTGCGTGGGGAATGTGATCTCGCATTCGGCTCCCGGGCCCTGGACCGAACTATGATTGGCGTGCATCAACCCTGGCGACGAGAGCAAGGTGGCCGGGTTTTCAATCTTGTCGTACGTCTGGCCACGGGTCTTCCCTTCTGGGACACTCAATGCGGCTTCAAAGTTTTTCGGATGAGTGTATGTCGACCGATCATTGAAGGCGCGACGGTTGACCGCTTTGGCTTTGATGTAGAACTCCTCTATATCGCTTATCGAGCCGGCTTGCGGCTCAAAGAGGTGCCGGTTCGATGGGATCATTACGAAGGAAGCAAGGTAAACGTGGCGAGTGACAGTGTGAAGATGCTTGGCGAGGTGGCTTTGATCCGACAACAAGCCCGCCGGGGAATCTATGACAAGGCAATAAAAGCCAGCAGGGATTCGATGGTTCGCTGATCTGGGAGGGGACGAAAGGCAAAGCCTTTCCACGCGGCAAGGGTCCGGGGCAGTAGCCCGACTGTTAAGGAGGCTCCTCAAGACACCGTGGACTTCGCAGCCGCGAACAACCAACTCGCCATCCCCATCCAGCCGAGCCCTCCTTAACAGTCGGGCTACTGCCCCGCTCGCTACGCTCGCGGTTGATGTACCGCTCCTCGGCTCTGTCGTTGAGTGGCACGCAGCTGCCGATCGGCGCGAGTAATAATTCGTTCTTTCGCTGTACTTCGCCAGGAGCACAATAATAGAATGCTCTTACAGAGCGCCTTCGCTGACCAGCTAACCCAGACATGATCGCCCGACTCAACGTCAACATCGACCACGTCGCAACCTTGCGGCAGGCCCGACGTGCGCCTGAGCCAAGCGTCATCGCCGCGGCAATGATTTGTGAACAGGCAGGCGCCGACGGCATCACGGTCCATCTGCGCGGGGACCGCCGTCACATCCAGGATGATGATCTGAGAACGCTGCGCGACGCCGTGGCGACCTATTTGAACCTGGAAATCGCGGCGACTGAAGAGATGTTGAAAATCGCGCTCGAACGCCGCCCGGACGCTGTGACGCTTGTGGCTGAGAATCCGAACGAGATAACCACCGAAGGCGGATTGGATGTCAGAGCAAACATGTCAATCGTGCGCGCTACGGTGGGTCGCTTGCGGCAGGCAGAGATTCTCGCGAGTCTGTTCATAGATCCAAACCCCCCTCAGATCGAGGCTGCGCATGATGTAGGTGCGCAGCAAGTAGAGCTATGTACCGCGGTTTATGCCGACACCACACGCGGCGGGGGTGGCATTCACGGCGAGGGTGCACTCCGTGCAGGGCGGGAACTGCGAAGGCTGCGAGAGGCGGCCGCGCTCGCGTCACAGTATGGTTTAAGGGTTGCGGCTGGACACGGCTTGACCTATCGCAATGTCGGCGCGGTCGCCGCAATTTCTGAAATTACGGAATTCAACATAGGTCACAATATCGTATCGCGGGCAATCTTCAGCGGGCTTGATCAAGCTGTGCAAGAGATGCGTGAGGCCATCAGTGCCGGCAGTCTGCAAAGCAGACAACAGGCAGGCTAGCCCCACAGAACCATTTGCGGTAGCCAATGGATCCCAGCACTCAGTATGGGCAGAGGTTTGCAATCTTTCGTCGGCAAACAAAATCGCATAGTACCTATAGCAAATGGGGTTGCATGGCTCCAACGAGGCTGAGTGGCGGATCCATTGGCTACCGCAAATGGTTCTGTGCGGTGTGTTTGGCTAGTTGGATTTTCCGGTAGCGAGTTGCAGGCGGACCGTGGCGCGATCGAGCTCAATGCGGGCCTCTTCGAGATCTCCTTCCGTCCCACTCCACGAGCTCAATCGCTTCTCTACATGTTCACGAGCCAGTCGGGCGCTAGCTGCATCGATCTCCTCGGGACGTTCAGCAATTTCAGCCAGCACCGACACGTGATCATCCCTCACCTCCAAAAAGCCGCCGGAAACGTGCAACTGAGACGTCCGGCCGCCTTGAGTATAGGAAAGGACACCGGTCTGGAGTTGAGAGATCAAGGGTGTGTGCCCCGGCAGAATACCAAGCTCGCCGCCCAGTCCCGGGACGACTACCATGTCGACCTCCTCAGAAAGCACGCGGCGTTCGGGTGTAACTACTTCTAGTTGAAGTTGAGCCATATCAAACCATTCCAGACACGGAGACGGGGAGACACGGCGACGGGGCGAACCAACAAACTCTTTCGACACGTCCCCGTGTCACCCCGTCTCCCCTTCTCCGTGTCTTCTTCTTAAGCACCGGCGACTGTCTTGGCCTTTTCGATTGCCGCTTCAATTGTACCCACCAGTAAGAAGGCCTGCTCGGGAAGATCGTCATGCTTACCGTCGACGATTTCGCGGAAGCCTTTGATGGTGTCCTCCAGTTTTACGTACTTCCCTTCCAGGCCCGTGAACTGAGTGGCAACGAAGAATGGCTGCGAGAAGAACCTTTGAATCTTGCGAGCACGGGAAACGATGAGCTTGTCTTCGTCTGAAAGTTCGTCCAGACCGAGAATCGCGATGATGTCCTGCAGGTCTTTGTAACGCTGCAAAATGCGCTTCACATCTTGCGCGGTGTTGTAATGCTCCTCGCCCACGTGGCGCGGATCGAGTATGCGCGAAGACGAGGCGAGCGGATCCACTGCCGGGTAGATTCCCAGCTCTACGATCTGGCGCGAGAGCGCTGTTACGGCATCAAGGTGAGCAAATGTAGTTGCCGGCGCTGGATCGGTGTAGTCGTCCGCCGGAACATAGACCGCTTGAATTGAGGTGATTGATCCGGTCTTCGTGGAAGTAATGCGTTCCTGCATTTCGCCCATCTCCGACGCGAGGTTTGGCTGATAACCCACCGCCGAAGGCATGCGGCCCAGAAGTGCCGACACTTCCGAACCCGCTTGTGTAAAGCGAAAGATGTTATCGATGAAGAGCAGCACGTCCAGGCCTTGATCGCGGAAATATTCGGCCACTGTCAGCCCCGAGAGGGCCACGCGCAGACGAGCGCCCGGCGGTTCCGTCATCTGTCCATAAATTAGCGCGACCTTCGACTGTTCCAATGCCTTCATGTCGACTTTGGTCATGTCAAACTCACCCGTTTCGTGCAGGTGCTTGTTGAAGGTGTCGCCAAACTGGATAACTTCCGACTCTACCATCTCCCTTAGCAGATCGTTTCCTTCGCGAGTTCTCTCGCCCACGCCCGCGAAAACTGAGAAGCCGGAGCGAGCCTTGGCGATGTTGTTAATCAACTCCATCACGATCACTGTCTTGCCCACGCCGGCGCCTCCGAACAGGCCAATCTTGCCACCGCGTACAAACGGCTGGATAAGATCGATGACCTTAATGCCCGTCTCAAACATCTGCAGTTCGGTGGACTGTTCCTGGAAGGTGGGAGCGTGGCGATGGATGGGATAGCGCTCGGTATGCCTGACGTCGCCGAGATTATCGACAGGCTGGCCAATTACATTGAGAACACGACCGAGCGTTCCTTCGCCAACAGGCATCGTAATCGGTCCGCCCGTGTCGATCGCTTTCATGCCGCGCACCATGCCATCGGTCGCGACCATCGACACCGTGCGCACGCGGCCTTCACCGAGATGCTGCTGCACTTCAGCAATGACGTCGATAGGGGTAGGGACTTCGAAGCCTTCAGAAACAATTCGCAGCGCCTGATATATCGGCGGGAGGTGGTGCTCCTCAAATTCCACGTCGACAACCGGACCAATAATTTGCACGACGCGACCGGCTATTTGGCCGGCTGTTGCGGTAGGCGTAGCCATACTATCTTTGAACTCCTCTTTCGGGCCCGCTAAGGCGAAACTTTTGGCTGGATGAAAAGCCAGACAAGATAACATACCGGCCAAACTTGCGCCAAACGTTGCTGTTTGTCGGTGAGATTCTTGAAACCTGACTTGTACTAGTATCGTAGTACAAGTAAAAATGAGCCCGATGTTCTACATCAATCCGGCCGATCCCACGCCGCTCTATGCGCAGCTTACGCGGGCAATTCAGTTCGCGATTGCCACTGGAAAACTGAGAATCGGCGAGCAACTGCCGACGGTCAGGCAGATGGCTGTGGACCTTAAGATCAACGCCAATACTGTGGCCAAGGTGTACGCCGAGCTGGAACGGGCAGGCATAGTGGAAACCCGGAGGGGAGTAGGGACATTTGTATGCGCCCGCCATTTCGAGGCAAAGCAGATGCGGCAGCACGAGAACGAGTTGCGTGATTTCGCTGACCGCGTCGTGGCCGAGGCTGGAGCCATGGGCTTCTCCCTCGACGATCTCATTGACCAATTTCAGAGCAGGCGCAAAAAGGAGCTAAGGAAATATGTCTGACGATACAAGATTCGTTGTGACTCGAAGCAATCTAACGACGGCGAATGTGCCGCGCGCTAACATCGTCGCGGTAATGGCTTTTATTTCGCCGGTCGCCCTCGGTGTTTTAGCCTCGTTCTTGTTATGGAATCCGATTGGTCTCATAGTCGGGGTCATTCTCGGATTTCTGGCGGCGCAGGCGCCCAAGATCGCTAAACAGTGGGAAAGCGCGGTGGTACTGCGATTGGGGAAGTATATCGGCCTCAGAGGTCCGGGTCTGTTTTGGATCATCCCGTTCGTGGATACCATTGCGGCCTGGGTTGACCAGCGCGTGATTACGACCAGCTTCGCCGCTGAAGAAACGCTCACCTCGGATACGGTCCCGGTTAATGTGGACGCGGTACTCTTCTGGATGGTCTACGATCCGGAGAAGGCAGCGCTGGAAGTGCAAGACTATCCGCAGGCGGTGAGTTGGGCCGCTCAGACCGCGCTACGCGACATTATTGGCAGGACCTTTCTGACAGACTTGCTCCGAGGCCGCGAGCGGATCGAGGAAGAGCTACAGAAACTGATCGATGAGCGCTCGAATCCCTGGGGCGTAACTGTTCAGTCGGTGGAGATGCGCGACGTGATCATTCCGGCGGCGCTGCAGGATGCCATGTCACGAGAAGCTCAGGCGGCGCGCGAGAAACAAGCCCGCATTATCCTGGCACAGGCGGAAGTGGAAATCGCAAGTATGTTTGACACCGCATCCGAATCGTACAAGGACAATCCCACAGCGTTGCACCTGCGCGCGATGAACATGCTTTACGAGGGACTGAAAGAGAAAGGCGCGCTGATGCTCGTGCCCAGTACGGCGGTTGAATCAATGGGCATGGGCGCACTGATTGGCGCGGCAGCATTGCGCCAGCGAACGCTGACTGGGAGCGAAGAGAAGCCAGAATAATCCCCGGTGGGATCCGCGATCCAGCACAAAGCCCCATCGCCTCCCGGAAGCGATGGGGCTTTTGTGGCAGCAATTGGGAAATGCTAGATCTTTTCTTCAGGGTCGATTCGGATCTTCATACGTTGGAGCACCTGCACGTCTTCGTCGGTAAGATCAAGCGCCGTTTCATTCTCTGCTTCAACACCGGCGTGAGGACGCAAGCCGATCTCAAGGCGCAACGTCAGTTCCATCTCGTAACCCGCGTCTCGCAGACGCTCAATCGCATCTGCGACCTTCGGCGAGTTCTCTACCGACTCGTTTATCGCGGTTCCTATCTCGCGAACAATCTCTTTGGCGTCGTCGTCAATTTCCAAGATTCAACTGCCTTTCGGATGCAGCCGTGTTTTGTTTCAAATGTTAGAGATCGTGTTGGATATGCTACGCGACCCAGACAAGGAGGGTCAACATGGAGTAGTGGGTTGCGAATGGTCTTTTTAGTGTCGATCCGCTTGAAATCGGCTCCGCCGTCAACTATCTTAGTGCCGCAGCCAATTCAAAAAGTTCGAAACGATCATTCCAGAAGGAGGGATAACTCTAGATGCCTGAAGTTGGAGACATGGCCCCGGATTTCGAGCTGCCGAGTAACCTTGAGAAAGGTAAGAAGGTGAAGCTCTCGGATTTCCGCGGCAAGAACAATGTGGTGCTGGCGTTTTACCCGTTGGCCTGGACGCCGGTTTGAACGGGACAGATGCCTGCGTACGAGGCCGACCTCGAACGCTTTAAAGGCTACGATGCCCAGGTACTGGGCATATCAGTAGATAGCGTACCTTGTAATACAGCGTGGGCTAAGAGTCTGGGAGGACTCTCCTACGACCTCTTGAGCGATTTCGAGCCGAAGGGTGAAGTGGCACGAAAGTTTGCGGCGTATCGAGACAAAGACGGCATTAGCGAACGCGCGCTCTTTATTGTGGGCAAGGATGGCAAGATTGCTTTCAAAGACATCCACGACATTTCGGATCAGCCTGACAATGAAGAGCTGTTTGAAGTTTTGCGCAAGATATAAATATTAGGAAATGCCAGATGTCGGGTCGTCCGCGGGCACTCGCATCTGGCATTCTTATTCGGGCAGGCGCTTATAACTTCAGCGTGTATGGATAAGTCGCCAACATCAGTAATTGTTCCCTGGCTGGCACAAGGTCCGTAGTATTCAGTCATGTCAATTTCCAGAAAGTGTGTTCCTTTCACCCCTTTTGAAGGTGAGCTCTCAAGAAGCACCATCGCCATCGTGACGGCAGGCGGCGTGCACCTCAATGAGCAAGAGCCTTTCAACATCGCCGACGAGTTGGGAGACCTAACTTATCGGATCATTCCTGAAGATGTCGATTCTTCCCAGCTCCACGTTACCCATCATCATTATGACCACACCGACGCTGACAAAGACATCAACGTCGTGTTTCCAATTGACGTGCTCCGAGACCTGCAAGCCGAGGGGTTCATTAAAGGCGTAGCGAAAAAGCACGTTGGCTATATGGGCTACACCATGCTGCTTAAGGCGATGTACGAAGGCACCGCCCGAGAGATTGCCAATGAGATCGATAAAGGTTCGCGCGCTGACGCGGTGATTCTGACCGGTGGTTGACCAAATGTTTGCCACCGCACGGTCGTAGCGGTCCAACGAGAGATTGAGATGAAGGGAATACCAACCGTCTTGATTACCGTAAGTCCCGAAGTTTCAGCGCAGATGCGGCCACCGCGAGCGCTGTATCCGAAGGGGTTTAAGATTGGCAATAGTATGGGCGGTCCGGGCATGCGCGAATTGCAAGGTCAGGTTCTGCGAGAGGCTCTCGCGCTCTTGGGCGAAAACACGAGGCCGGGCCAAATTATTACGCGTGAGTACCCGGCTTATGGGGAATATCACGAACCTCCCCGCGTCAGGAAATAATTAAGAGTCTCATGTACAAGACTATTGGAATCCTAACTGGTGGAGGTGACGCCCCGGGTCTGAATGCCGTGATTCGTGCCGTGGTGAAAACCGCCACGGGGCAGTTTGGCATGAAGGTCATCGGTATCGAGGATGGGTTTGAAGGGTTATTGGGCGAAACAAGGACCCGTCCGCTCTCCCAGTCAGACGTGCGAGGTCTGTTGCCACGCGGCGGAACCATTCTGGGTACTCGCAATCGCGGGAGGTTCGTAGCACACACAGCAGAAGGTTTGGCCACCACCTCGAAGGAGGTCTACGACGAGGCCTTAGATAACCTCTCTCGGCTGAGTCTTGACGCGCTGGTTGTTCTGGGTGGTGAAGGCACGTTAACGATTGCCGCTGAGTTTGATCGGCTCGGAGTTCCAGTAGTTGGCGTTCCCAAAACAATCGATAACGATCTGGCATGCACCGAATTGACGTTTGGTTTTGTGACGGCCCTGGACATTGCCACGGAAGCGTTGGATCGACTACACACCACGGCTGAATCACACGACCGCGTCATGATTCTGGAGGTCATGGGGAGAAACGCCGGCTGGATTGCCCTGCATTCTGGTATTGCGGGGGGCGCGGATGTAATCCTGATTCCGGAGCTACCTTTTTCAATGGACTCGGTGGCCGATAAGGTTCGGGCGCGTGATCAGGGTGGATCGAATTTCAGCATCATCGTCGCTGCGGAAGGGGCCGTGGAGGCTGGACACGACCAGATCTTTCAGGACAGCGGGGACAAGGAACATGCGCCTCGACTCGGTGGAATAGCGCAATACTGCAGGACCCAACTGGAGGCTATAACTGGCAAGGAGACTCGATGTGTTGTGCTCGGGCACTTGCAGCGGGGCGGCAGACCAAATGCGTTCGACCGAATGTTGGCAACCACCTTTGGGGCTCATTCAGTCCGCGTTCTGTCCGAAGGGAAACGCGGCACCATGGTTGCGCTTCAGGCAGGTGACGTCATCACTGTTCCCATTTCTGAGGCAGTGGCGAATGTCAAGACCGTGCCTCCAGATGGTCAGATGGTACGAACGGCGCGCGACATAGGAATTTCATTCGGCGCGCTTGACGAGGGTAAGCACCACGTTTCGACCTAGCTCTATTGCGGATAACTAATCCCCATAATGCGAGGGCGTAGAAAGCGAGTTCTAGTTGGCAGATATTAAAGACAAGCTTCAGTCAGAGTTAGGCGAGCTGGAGTCAGAATTACGCGTACACCTTCCCAAGGAGATTAAGCGCGCACTTGAGTTTGGCGATTTGCGAGAGAACTCTGAATATCGCGCTGCCCTTGACCGCCAAAACATGGTCAAGGCCCGCATCGTAGAATTGCGCCAGCGAATTAGCGAAATTGCTTCAATTGATATCAACCGCGTGCCGCGAGATAAAGCGTCCTATGGCTCTACGCTGATCCTTTTCGACTCCGAACGCGATGAAGAGGTAACCTATCGGCTGGTGACGCCGGAAGAGAGCGACCCGCAGCAAGGTTTAATCTCGACAACATCACCAGTGGGTAGAAGCTTGATGGGTAAAGTCGAGGGTGACGAAGTCGTCGTGCGGACTCCCGCCGGCGCACGAACCTTCGAAATCAGACGGATGTCTACGCTCCACGACGAGATCGAAAACAAGTCCTGAGGTGGAATCCCAGGAGGCCCCTCACTGGGACTGAACCCCGGGAGTTTCAGTCTCGGCGGGCCCCGGTGCCAGCACGTCGACACCACGAGCGAACCCGGTCGCTACCGCTCGCGGTTCTGACAAACATGATGGGACCGGGCATAAAATCTTGACAACGATAGTTGCCCGTCCGTAGAATCCGCCGCTTAAGTCCATGGGGCTGTCAACTTAGGTATGATTTGGGCATAATGACTTTCAGGAGACACCAGTAGCCATGTTTGTGGGCGGTATCGGGCGGGGCGCGCAACGGATTATCGACGCGATGGTGCGTTGGCTCGCCCACGGTCATATCAACCCGAACATTCTGACAGTTGTCGGCGTTTCCTTGAATGTTGCCTGTGGCGTGCTCTTCGGTCTGGGCAGGTTTTTCTCAGCCGGAATAGTCCTAATCATCGCCAACCTTTTTGACATGCTGGACGGTCAGGTCGCCCGGCTTTCCGGCCGGGTCACAAGGTTTGGGGGGTTTCTCGATTCTTCTCTGGATCGCCTGTCAGACATGGTCGTATTTGTGGGCTTAATGGTCTTTTACGCCCGAGATACCGAGTACCATTCGACCCTAAATGTTTTTCTCGCGGGTGCCGGACTAATGGGGTCAATTATGGTAAGCTACGCCAGCGCACGCGCAGAAAGCCTGATTTCAAAGTGCGATGTCGGTTTCCTTCGGCGTCCGGAGCGGGTGGTTCTTTTCATTATTGGCGCTCTCAGCACGGTCCCGGGCTCGAACAACTTCTTTGCTAACCGGATGCCTGCAGTCCTGTGGGTCTTAGCGGTGGGTTCCTACTGGACCTTTGCCCATCGCATGTATCACACTTGGCGCGAACTAAACAAAGTACAGGCCAAACCTGAAGAAACGGAATCTCAATCGTCTCATTCTGCATCTAAGCCCGGGCCTGATCGACGAGCCGAGCAAGCACTAATACACAAAGCCGGTTGAGCAGAACCCCGAAAGTCGTATTTTGACAAAGTAAGTCTTCCCGTTCGAGGTATAAACACGTGACGATCTGTCCCTGCTGTGGCTTTAAGTTTGAAGGCACCCTGAGCCAGGGTTGTGCCTCCTGTGGCGCTCGCTCCGTAGGCGAGGCTCTGCCGAAACCGGAACATGAACTTCCCTCCTACGGTCGCTCGCTGCTGCTGGCGGTCACCGGGTCGCTGATGGTTCTTGTGTTCCTGACCCAGACAATCATTGCCTTAGTGCAACGCGCACCCCGTGTCACGCCTACCCTGGCGCTCTCTTCAGTTCTTCCTTTGGATTTCTGGTCCTGGGTGGCCGCCGGGGAAACAGCCGCCTGGCGCCTGAAGTGGATTGTCATCCCGGTGACGATTATCGTTCTCTGGGGCAGTCTCAAGATTTACCGATCAATGCTGAAATCCCCGGCGCGCTTCTGCGGCTTGAGCTATGCAAAGACAGGGCTCATGGCCTCTGCACTAGTTCCCGTGCTGATTGCTGTTCTGATTGGCGTTACGGTGCCGGAACGTTTGCGCCTGCGCCAAGACGGGTTACTAGCGGCCTCTGAAGCTGTGGGTTACAGAGTCGCTCGCGCAATGCTCCAATATAGCGCCCGCTATGGCACGCTGCCCGCGGACTTGAAAGACCTGGGTCGTCTTCCCGACCCGGATGGCTCAATCGCTGCCGCACTGAGCAGTCTTGATGCGTCGGCCTATAAGCCAAGCGCCGATCTGGCGGCCCTGCCGAAACAGAAATCCCAGACTTTGCGCGGCGCGGTCATTCGCAATGCGTCTCAGGATACCGCCACCGACGATTCACCTGGCGAGGGGCTTTCGTTTACGAACTACGATCTTCCTTTGCCTGGGGCGGACAAGCTCATGGGAACTGAAGACGACTTGATCGTTCGCGACGGTGTGATCATAAAAGCCTCGGAAAGCGTGCGCCGGCCCGGCACGACAACCGTATCCACTAAATCCACCAAGCCCTAAGGCTCACCTGTAATGTCTTTCCTGGATCGTTTCCGACGAAAGAGGGAAGACGAAGCCTCGCGCTTTGCCCGCCTCTCAAGAACCGGCCGCATCACCGAAGGTAGTGTTCTCGATATCAAGTCGGACGATCAGGACCGCATAACGCACGTCTTTTACACCTACAACATCAACGGCGTTGAATACGAGTCGTCGCAGGAACTAACCGGGGAGCAGACGGCTCGGCCAGCGGGCTACGTGCCAGGTAGCCGCATAGTTGTTCGCTACGACCACCGCCAACCCGGTAATTCTATTGTCGTGTAACTTCAGTACGTTGTGAGTGGTCAGTGGTCCGTTGTCAGTCGGACGTGCGTTGTTGTTAACTCTCAGTGCGATATTGCCAAGGTGGAGCGCGGGCATCCTGCCCGCAATGAGGCGAGGCTTTGCTCGCCGAACCTGATTCGTAGCAGCGGGCCAGGGCGTAAGGAGCTGTTCGCGCTTCGCTCATTGCGGGCAGGATGCCCGCGCTCCAGGGCTGACAACTGGCTACTGATAACTTTCTAATGTTTAGGAAAATCCTAATTGCCAACCGCGGTGAAATTGCGGTGCGCCTGATCCGCGCATGCCGCGATTTAGCAATCTCTCCTGTGGTCGTTTATTCCGAAGCGGATGCTGAGGCAGTTCACGTCCGACTCGCCGACGAAGCAGTTTGCATCGGTCCCGCACCTTCCACACAGAGTTACTTGAACATCGCAGCAATCGTCGAGGCTGCCAAGAAAACGAAAGCCGCGGCAATCCATCCCGGCTATGGTTTTCTTGCGGAGAATGCGGATTTCGCCCGAGCCGTCGCTGCCGCCGGACTAGAGTTTATCGGCCCCACAGCAGCAGCAATGGAGACGATGGGATCGAAAACCCGTGCCCGACGCGCTGCGGTGGATGCAGGCGTTCCGATTGTCCCCGGCACAGTCGAGCCTTTGAATTCGCTTTCGGAAGCACAGAGCGTAGCAGAACAATTTGGCTATCCGGTGATGTTGAAGGCCTCGGCGGGTGGTGGTGGCAAAGGGATGCGTCTGGTCGCCTTCCCCCAGGAGCTGCAGTCAGCATTTGATAATGCCCGTTCCGAAGCAGCCGATGCTTTTGGCGATGCTTCGCTCTATCTGGAGAAGGTAGTCGAGCGCCCGCGGCATATCGAAATTCAAGTCTTCGCCGAC
>CAZVHN010000403.1:0-2765 GCA_964626895.1 uncultured Chloracidobacterium sp.
TTGACAATTCAAACCCAGCAGCTACGAATCTTGAGCGGGGGCAAGCCACCCTTCCCAACCTGCAAGTTAGCGGAGCTTGAACCGTCCTTTGGGGTCTTCACAAAGTCGCTACCGCTCCCCGTTCTGACAAGCACCTCGTAAAGAAAAAAAGGCTGGACTCAAACCTGAGTCCAGCCTTTTTAATAAGCCCCTTGAAATGTTAGAAGCGACCGAAATACTCCCCGGAGACGATGAACGACTTGACCATGTCGGCGGCATGAAAGTCGCCGTTGTGCTGGTTTAGCTTGTTCAGCCAGAAGTTATAACCATCGAAGTTATTATCAGGCGCATCGTTGGGATTCCGCCGCAGGTAACCGAAATACTGCATCAACACAAAAGCCGGACTCTTCTCCTTAGTGTCGAAGGCCGAGCTCTCGATGATGCTGCGCAGCGCTGCTGCCCGTCCTGCGGTTGTGGTGGATCCAGCGAGGATGAGGTCGGCTACGATTTGGTCCCTGTTGACCTGGGCGGGAGTAAGCCCCGCGGTTTGAATGAGAGTGTCCACATACATCCCGGCAGGCATTGTAGTTGGATATAGCGCGAGGAAGGCGGGTCGGTCGACCCAGGCGCTAGCGAACGCGGTCTGGTTGGCGGCCAATGTGCCCTGCCAGTCGCCCTGCCCCACAATCACGCCGTTGGCTACCTGACGAGTATCGGGCATAAAAGTGGTATAGCGGGGAAGGTCGCCAAAGCTCCCTTTGTGGAGCCGGTAGACGAAATACCCGGTGCCATTGAATTCGATGGAAAGGAAGAACGCGCCAGACGAATTCACTCGTTGGCCGTCGACGCAGACCGCGTTGCCGCCGCAGCTCGTAATTTGGTTGACCCAGAAGTTAAAACCGGCCAGGTCCGGCATACGGCTCAGGAAGTCAACATACTGCTGGTGGACGAAGAAATCGGAGTCATTGATGGTAATGGGCGTATTCGTGCCCGGCCGCAGCCTCAACGGTTTTACTCTGATATTTCCGTAAAACAGCTCGGAGGGAAGATTGGGAACCTCTGTCACTATCCTTAGCGTTGGGGGGCCCTGGGCCAATACACTCAAGCCACTAAGGCTGATTACTAAAACGGCAATGGCAATTCTCATCTTATTGCTCCTGACGCAAGATTTAAGCTAAGGGAAAGGGACAAGAGGGTTCGTCTACCATGGGCGTTAGACGCACCAACAAGGTTTAAAGTTTAACTCCTCGGGCCATATACGTCAATAGGGAGTTCGCCCACGAACCAAACATACCTGAAAACTATCGTCTCTGATGACTGAACCGATGTAAGGTTGCCTGAAAACTCGGAGCTAGAGCCGCGTAAAACATGCACATCGGACTCGACGGTATCCCCCTGACGGCGCTCAAAACCGGCGTCGGGCACTACACCTTTGAACTTGCCTGCGCCCTGGCAAGGGTCGCTTCTGAGAGCAATTTTGAGGTTGTTTACCCATCCAACCTCCCCCACGCGATCACCGAAGAGGACGACCCACTATCGCTTCCGGCCAACCTAAAAATCAAGCGGATCCGGGTTGGCCCACTGGGCAGGCACTGGTGGTCTACGGGTCTGCCACGCTACCTTCGTAGCAGCGGCATCGAACTCTTCCACGGCACGAACTACGACGTGCCTCCCTGGCGGCAGTGCGCGACGGTCCTTACAATCCACGACCTCTCGTTTCTGATTCATCCCGAGACCCACGAAAAGCGGCGTGTCAGCCGTTCCCGCCGTCGTCTCCCGCTGATGGCGCGGGCAGCCAACGTAGTGATTGTCCCCACTGAGAGTGTGCGCGGCGAAGTCTGCGAGCACCTGGGGCTCTCTGCCGAGAAGGTCTTCGCGGTCCCGGAAGCGGCGCGCGCGTGTTTTGCGCCCATGGAGTTAGGAGCTACAGAAGACGTGCGCCGAAGGCTGGGAATAGGAGCCGACTTTCTACTGACGGTGGGAACAATCGAGCCGCGCAAAAATTTGCAAACGCTCGTCAACGCTTTCGAGGAAGTTGCCGGCGTGCAATCGCAACCAACTCTTCAACTCGTAATCGCCGGCAACCGCGGCTGGCTTAGTGAACCGTTGTTCGATGCCTTGGAAAAATCACCAACGCGGAAGCGAATCATCCTTACCGAATACCTTAACGACGAAGAACTGCGTGCTCTCTATTCCTCGTGCCGAGCGTTTGTCTATCCTTCCATTTACGAAGGTTTCGGCCTGCCACCACTTGAAGCGATGGCTTGCGGAGCGCCTGTTATCACGAGCCGCATCCCAGCCCTTGAGGAAACGACGGGAGGCGCGGCAATCCTCGTAGAACCGACGAACGTTCAAGCGCTCGCAGGCGCCATTGGCGACTTGCTCGACAGTGATGATCTGCGTTCCAAACTTTCGGCTCTGGGGCGCAGCCGCGCCGCGGAGTTCACCTGGGAGCGTACTGCACGTCTCACGCTCGACGTTTATGAGAAGGCTAAAGCGACACGGAGGTAGCCGATTGCCGATTGAAACAATGGCAAGCAGCCAAGACTCTGCGATGGTGACGCGGGTGTTGCCATTATCTGTGTTCTTGAGTTCATGGCCTGAAATCAACCCTCGGGTTGGAAATCACCAATTGGCAATTGGCAATCGGCAATGCTCCGGACTCATTCGCGAATGCGGTAGAGGTAGATGGAGCGGCCGAAGACGGCCTCGGGTTGACGGTCTCTGTAGCGCGCGAAGAAGTTTGTTCGCTCCTCTGTTGTCTGGCGGCCTTCGACGCCTCCAGG
>CAZVHN010000404.1:0-3442 GCA_964626895.1 uncultured Chloracidobacterium sp.
TAGCAGACGGTTTGTTGCCGTGCATGAAAGTCAACGCCGATGTATATTGCGCTCATAGCGCCTCCTTTCAGTCTCCCGTCAAAGAGCTGCGGCGAGTTTACCACTCGCCGGGGAGGCGCTTGCTTCATAACATCAAGCTTTTTTAGCTTGTCGGCACCGCTAAGCCGGAACCTAAAGGTTGAAGTCTGAACTTCCGGACTCAACATGAACCAGTACCGTTTCCTATTTGCGATTTCCGATTTACGATTGCTAAGGTAAACTGACACCCCGCTCGGGCCGACCGCGTGGGGACTCAGCACCTGCCGTACCAGAGCAATCGCAAATCTCTAATTCCGGGATTGCAAATCGGATGAAGATCTCCGCCACCATAATCACCTTCAACGAAGAAGCGAACATACGAGAAGCCTGCGAATCCCTCGCCTGGGCCGACGAGATCGTCGTAGTTGACTCACAATCAACTGACCAGACTGCTCAGCTCGCTTCTCAATCCGGAGCGCGTGTTATAAGTCGGGAGTGGCCTGGGTTTGCGGCCCAGAAGCAGTTTGCAAGTGACGCTGCTGCTCACGACTGGATCTTTAGTCTCGATGCTGATGAACGCGTGTCAGACCAGTTAAGAGCATCTATTGAGGCACTCCGGACAAAGCCGGCCGATCAACTTGCGCATGGTTATCTGATTTCGCGGCGGTCTTTTTACCAGGGACGTTGGATTGGCGGGGGTGGCTGGTATCCCGATCGGCAGTTGCGCCTCTTCAAGAAGTCTCGTGGACGCTGGGAGGGAAAGCACATTCACGAATCGGTGAAGATCAAAGACGGCCGTACTGAGAAACTACTTGGCGATCTCTTGCACTATAGCGTCCGCGATGCTGCTCATCACCATCGCATGATTGGCGAGCGTTATGCCCCACTCGCTGCCCGCCAAATGTTTGAAGCTGGTCGGCGCACGTCTACGCTCAAAATTGCCGGCGCAGCTCCATTGGCCTTCTTGCGCAGCTATGTTCTGAAGGCCGGCTTTCGAGACGGGCTCGCCGGGCTTAGCATTGCCAGCTTTGCAGCCCATCATGCGTTTCTAAAGCAAATACTGCTCTGGGAAATGCAAAAAAACAGTAGTGTCGGAGCTGAGGGGCCCTCTCCATTCAACCAAAGCGTAAACGTCAAACACAATCCACGAAATAACACGAAATGACACCAATAAGACTTCGCGTTGGTTCGTGAGGGTTCGTGGATCGCTTAGGGGGGTCACCCTGGCACGGACGCAAAAGAAGTTAGTAGGCAGCAATGGTCAAGCAATATACAATGCCTCTCGATGATTGTTTCCCTGATAGCGGCCCTGCCAGACTTGAACCTACTTATACCCCCACCTTTCAGCTACATCATCACAGGCGTTTTAGGCGCGATCATTGGCAGCTTTTTGAACGTCGTGATTCATCGCCTGCCACTCGAAGAATCGATCGTGTTTCCAAATTCTCGCTGTCCTTCCTGTGGTGCCGTTATTGCCTTCTACGACAATGTCCCGGTGCTTAGCTACGTATTATTAGGCGGACGTTGTAGGTCCTGTAAGACTCGTATATCGGCTCGCTACCCCGCAGTTGAAATACTGACTGCGCTGCTCTTTGTCGCGGTGACCTGGCGTACGGGTATGACCCCGGTGCTGCCTTTCGACTTCATATTTGTCAGCGCACTCGTAGCGCTCATTTTTATCGACGCTGAGCACATGCTTCTGCCAAACGCGATCACCTACCCAGGGATCGTTTTTGCGGTCGTAGCGCGCCTGACAATTCCGTATCTCGTCGGAGCACCTCACTTCGACGACCTTCCCGGACTCATGAACGGCACGTTCGCCGGCTGGCCAGTTTGGGCGGCATCACTCGGCGGCGCCTTTATCGGAGCTTTGATTGGCGGCGGGTCGCTATGGCTCATGGGCTGGACCTGGGAAAAACTTCGCGGCGTTGAAGCCATGGGCCTGGGAGATGTGAAGATGATGTTTATGGTAGGGGCCTATTTCGGTTGGCGGCTCACCATTCTCACCATCTTCCTCGGCGTTTTTTCTGGTTCGCTTATTGGCATTGTTCTGATGATACGACAAGGCAAGAAAGACTTGCAGATGCTTTTGCCCTTCGGCATCTTCTTAGGGATTGGGTCAGTCCTGGCGCTACTCATAGGCCCGCAAATTGTCGGGTGGTACGCTGGGCAGTTTAGATGATTGCCGATTTCCAATTGCCAATTGCCGATTGAAGACATTGCCGATTTCCAATTGCCAATTGCCAATTTTGGTTTGATCTTTGTGTGTGACCGACAATCTTGGCTATCGTTGCTCGTCACGTAGATGAGAACGCCAATCGGCAATCGGCAATGGAAATATCGACATGCGCGGGAACCGCATACAACTCGGCCTCTCGTTGCTAACAGTACTATTCCTGTTGGCGACACTCTTTGCGGCTCTGCTTTTCGCTCTTTCTCCGGCAACTCCCGCGGCACGGGGTCCTCTGCTCCTGACCGCATTCGTCGCTATTCTCATTGGCAGTTTAGTTTTCATCTTATTTCTGCTCCGCTGGCTTCTGCGCCCCTATCGACAGCTCGTGGGCGAAGCGGAGCGAGCTCCCATTGAATCCAGTGGTCGCAAATCCCGAGACGAAGGCGAGTTTGTCCTGGAGACCTTCCAGTCCGTAGTAGCTCAGCTCCAAACACAACGCAAAGAGCTGCAGCAACTCAGCGCACAGGCGAGCGAGCGGGCCGATTCCGCCGTCAAGTTCAGCGAACGCATCGTGGCCAGTGTGCCATCAGGCTTGATCGCCTTCGACTCCAGTGGACGTTCGATGGTGATCAATGCTCCGGGACGCGCGCTGCTCGAGTTTGACGGCAAGGCCCTGGGTCAGCCGGTCGCCTCGCTCCTGCGCAACGTTCCCCAACTGGCCCAGATGGTCGAAGAATGTCTCCAGACAGGCAAACTCTATCGGCGTGAAATAATTCAAACAGTTGCCTCAAACGGGACGACACGGCGCCTCGGAGGCACGATTGCACCCATCGATCTCTCGCCGGACCGTGGGGCCCGAGGTGCACTATGCCTCTTGACTGACATAACCGAAGTAACCGAACTTCGGGAGCAGGTAGCGCTCAAACGCAATCTTGAAAGTCTAGGCGAGATGTCCGCAGGCCTGGCCCACGAATTCAAGAACGCCATCGCCACGCTGCATGGCTACGTACAGCTTCTGCAGAATCTGGAGCTCGATGAAAAAGCGCGCGGTACTGCGTCCTCGCTGCTAAACGAAGTGCGTAACCTTTCTGATATGGTCACGTCGTTTCTAAACTTCGCTCGTCCGCAACCCCTGCAAGTCGATGAGGTGAATCTCAATGAACTAATCACAGACTGCGGAAGCGAGCTGGAACCGATCTTCAAGCAGGCTGGAGTCGAGTTGCTGGTCACTGGGACCGCGGGCGGTGTGGG
>CAZVHN010000405.1:0-7508 GCA_964626895.1 uncultured Chloracidobacterium sp.
CTCAGGAACGAGCGTATATCGTTCAAATCCGGATCAGCGGCGCGTGGTCACTCCAGAAACAGCGCGCGCTCTGCGCAGGATGCTCGAGGGAGTAACCCTGAAAGGGACCGCCAAACTGGCCCAACTGGACGGTTACAGCGCCGCTGGCAAGACCGGCACAGCGCAGAAGATTGATCCGAAGACGAAGACGTATTCGAGAACGAAGCATATTGCATCGTTTGTTGGTTTCGCTCCGGTGGAAAACCCCGCGGTAGTGATCATCGTTGTGATTGACGAACCCGCCGGCGCCTATCACGGTGGCGACGTGGCGGCGCCGGTCTTCCGCGAAATAGCCGAACAGGTTTTGCCGGACCTGGGTATCGCCCCCGATACGAAGCTCAACTTAGAGTCGGATCAAGTGGCCCAGTCAGCGCAGCCAGGGCAGAGTCCTGAAGCAGCCAAAGCTCAGGAAGATCGGACACGACTGGAAGACGCGCGCAAGGCCACTTTGCCGAGCGTCGCCCGTCGCGACGGAACGGACGGAGAGATAGTTTATGCGATGGCCAGCAGCAAGGCAGCCTTGATGCCGGATTTGCGCGGCCGAAGTGTTCGCGATGTTGCTCGCGCATGTGCGCAGCTGGGACTGCAAGTGGAGGCTCGGGGTGATGGCCACGTGATACGCCAGAGTCCGGCGCCGGGCACAGAGGTCGGATCAGGCCAGGTAGTCTCTGTTGACTTCGCGAGGGCCAACTGAATTTGCCGTAACGATTGAGTTTGCGCTGATCATGAGGATTCACCCAACAAATCTGAACCTTCAGGGAGCCAAAGATGATCCCCCACTGCAGCTTGAGCAGAGACAGTTATGAAAATGGAGTAAGCTCCAGAGTGGAAGCCTGTAGGAAGCGATTGCGTATGATTCGTGCTAACCAAAAAGGTCCGATCGAAACGGTTGAGCCGGTGGCCGGAATCTCAGTCGCTTGCAATGTTGAGGCTTGCACCGAGATGTCGCGAAGTCCGGGTGCCATCGAGGCGAGAGCAGAAAGGCAGGACGAGGCTGGAATAACGTGAATGTCCGAGAAGCGTCGATACTGATGGGCGCTGATGCCGAACAGGTAAGCGCCGTGTTGTTTGACAAAGAAATTACAGACTTTTCCATCGATTCGCGATCGGTTAACGCGGGCGAACTCTTCTTTGCTTTATCGCAGGAAGATTACGCCCGCGCCGGCTTCAATGGAACGTTTGCTGATGCACATGAGTTCATTGCAGATGCTCTGGGTCGCGGCGCCATCGCTGCCGTCGCCCGTGCCGACCGGGTTCGTGACGATGAGCGTCTCCGGGCACTGGCAGATCGGTTGCTATTAGTTGACGATGCAATTGCGGCGTTGCAGACGCTGGCTCGCCGGGTCTATGAAGCCTGGGGCAAGACCGTGGTGGGGATCACCGGCAGTGCAGGGAAAACAACGGCGAAAGAATTGACGGCGCATGTTCTCGGCAGCACGGGACGACGCATTCTGAAGAGCGAGCGAAATTATAACAA
This sequence comes from uncultured Chloracidobacterium sp., assembly GCA_964626895.1. Taxonomy (GTDB): domain Bacteria; phylum Acidobacteriota; class Blastocatellia; order Pyrinomonadales; family Pyrinomonadaceae; genus PSRF01. The sequence goes on from CAZVHN010000405.1 coordinate 1,517, forward strand.
CGGCCTGGGCCTTCCGCTCTCGGTGTTACAAATGGTGCGTCACGGCAGATCGCCGGAGCAATTCGATTTGGCAGTGCTGGAGATGGGGATGTCTTCCCCGACGCACGAAATCCGACGGCTGTGTGCCATTACTCCACCCGACATCGGAGTAGAGTTGATGGTGGCTCCGGTCCACCTTGAATATTTGGGAAGCATCGAGAACATCGCGGCCGCAAAGGCCGAGCTGATTGAGGGTCTCAAGCCCGGTGGAACTGCGGTTTTGAATGCTGACGATGAGTGGGTGATCAGAATGCGCGACAAGCACCGTGGCCCCTTGATTACCTTTGGCATCGATCACGAGTCAGATGTCACCGCCACGGAGATCGAGACCGCGCATCTGGGTCAGGTAAAGTTTCGGCTGAAGACACCTCTGGGTGAGGCGTCCGCCGCATTGCCAATGAGCGGCCGTCACAACTTGATGAACGCGCTCGCTGCCGCTGCGGTGGCGACATGCCTGCAGATTCCGCCCCACCCGATCGCCGGCGCTTTGCGAGAGGTGAAACCGCCGGTCATGCGCGGCGAAACGCTCGACTTCGCCGCTGGATTTACCGTTGTGGACGATTCCTACAACTCGAATCCACGTTCCTTGATGAGCATGGTTCGGACCATCGCCGAAGCTGGGGGGGCCAGGAAGCGACGGATTGTAATAGCCGGTGAGATGTTGGAGCTTGGACCTGACGAGGCACGTCTGCATCGGGAAGCCGGACATGAGATTGCCCGCGCCGGCGTAGATGTTCTGTGGGGGATTCGCGGTCTGGGTGCAGAGATAGTCGCTGGCGCCCGGGCAGCGGGCTTAACGGCAACTCGGTTTTTCAATAGCTCTCAGGAGGCTGCGGCCGCTCTGCTGGGCGAAGTGAAGGAAGGGGATTTGATCTTGGTCAAGGGTTCACGAGGAGTAGCTACTGACAAAATAATAAGCGAGCTTCGCGGACGATTCGAACTGACGGACGCCAGTGAAAAGCGTCTGAAGCACTGAACATGTGCCTTTGTTTATGTCTTGAAGACAAGCGATTCCTGAGCCCCGGATAAAACGCCGAAGATGATCTACTACTTCTTATACGAACTGCTCTACAACCATTTCAAGGAGAAGGATTGGTTTCTGATCAAGGCGCTTAACGTTTTTCAGTACGTCACTTTCCGCACTGCCTACGCCACGATCACAGCCTTGCTGCTTTCCCTCTTGTTTGGCGGCAAGTTCATTCAGGCGCTACGAAGATGGAACATCGGACAACAGATTCGCGAGGAAGGCCCGCAAGGGCACAAGGCGAAGCGAGGCACGCCCACCATGGGAGGCGTGCTGATCGTTGGCTCGGTGCTTGTCTCAACTCTGCTCTGGGCACGTCTAACAAACATTTACATCTGGACGATCATGATCGCGACTCTCTTGTTCGCCGCGATCGGTTTTCTTGATGATTACGCGAAGATGGCCAGACAACGAAGCCTGGGTCTTACCGGCAGACAGAAGTTGCTGGCCCAGCTCCTGATTGCCTTCGGTGTCTGGATCGTTCTTTTCGTTTCCACCAAGTACCTAGCCAGTGACTATTCATGGAATGTCAGCATCCCCTTCCTGAAAACTACATCGGAGCCCTTCGGGGTCAGTTTCATAGGCCCTTATCTCTACCTGATATTGATTGTGATCGTGCTGCTGGGCTGGTCAAACGCTGTGAACTTGACCGATGGCCTGGACGGGCTCGCAATTAGCGTTACCTTCATTGCTATGGCCGCCATGACCGGTTTCACATACCTGAGCAGCGATAAGCGCTGGGCAACATACCTGGAACTAACACACCGGCCAGAAGCCGCAGAGTTGACAGTGTTTTGTGGCGCGATGGCCGGAGCCAGCCTTGGCTTCCTTTGGTACAACGCGCCACCGGCGGAAGTTTTCATGGGAGACGTGGGGAGCCTGGCCATCGGCGGAGCGATTGGAACCGTTAGTATCCTGACGAAACAGGAATTCATGCTGGTCATGGAGGGCGGTGTTTTTGTCCTCGAAGCTTTGTCGGTGATGCTCCAGGTAGGTGTTTTCAAAATGACCAGGAGAACTACCGGCACCGGCAGGCGACTTTTTAAGATGACCCCACTGCACCATCATTTCGAAATGCAGGACTGGAAGGAATCGAAAATCGTCTTTCGATTTCTGATCCTGGCAATACTCTTTGCGCTCTTGAGTCTCTCGACGTTGAAGCTGAGGTGAGCAGTGGACAGTGGACAGTGCACAGATTGCTAATTGCCAATCTGTCCACTGCTCACTGATTGAGGTTGTTTGGAACTGGCGGGCAAGAAAGTCTTAGTGATTGGCGCAGCGCGCAGCGGAATTGCCTGTGCGAAGTTTTTGGCCGCGCGCGGCGCGACCGTCGCCCTAAACGACGGGAAGCCAATAGAAAAGTGGAGCGCGGAAGCGGTCGCCCTCAAAGATGAGGGGGTAGGTTGTCTTCCCGGCGAGGCGCCGAGTTGGCTGCTCGACAATATCGACCTTGTGGTGGTTAGCCCCGGTGTGCCGGTCAAAAGCATTCCGGTCAGGTACGCGGAGCGAGCGGGCGCTGAAATCATCGGTGAAGTGGAGCTGGCTTCGCGGTTTTTGAAGGGCCGCATGGTGGCTATCACCGGGACCAACGGCAAGACCACGACGACGGCGTTGATTGGTGAGTTGCTGAAAGATGCGGGATTGCCGGTGCAGGTGGGAGGAAACATCGGCACGCCACTGATAACGCTGGTAGAAGGCTCAAGAGATGACGGCTGGACGGTGGTCGAACTATCGAGCTTTCAGTTGGAGACGATCAAGGAATTCCACCCTGCTGTTGCAGTGGTGCTGAACGTTACGCCAAATCATATGGATCGCTACGAAGCATTCACCGACTACGCCGCGGCCAAGCACCGAATTTTTATGAACCAGGAGCGAGACGACCTAGCTGTACTCAATGGCGATGACGAGGTGGTTTCGTCCTGGGCGAGCGGTTTGCGTGCTCAGGTCGTCACTTTCAGCGTGCAACGCGAGCCCCGGGAAGGGCTCTTCCTACGCGGGCGGGACTTCGTTTCTCGCACCCGTGATGGCGAACGGACGCTCATGAAGCGTGACGAGATGAAACTCCGAGGGCTTCACAATGTTGAGAACGTGCTGGCGGCGTTGTCGGCTGGTCTCGCGTGCGGCGCCAGTCCTGAATCGATGCGCAAAACGGTGAGTCGCTTTGAGCCGGTGGAGCATCGCCTCGAGCTTGTTGCTGAGATTATGGAGGTTAAATTTTACAACGACTCAAAGGCAACCAGCGTCGATGCGACGGTGAAAGCTCTTGAAGCTTTCAAGGATGATGCCGGCAAGGTTGTTTTAATTCTCGGTGGCCGGGGTAAGAAAGCGCCTTACGCTCCGCTCGCGGAGCTCATTCGCGAAAACGTGCGAAAACTTGTTTTGATTGGTGAAGACGCGGAAACGATCGCAAAGGAACTCGGCGAGTACGCACCTAGCCAACGAGCCGTTGACATGCAGGAAGCCGTCAAACGCTCGTTTCAGTCAGCGCAGCCCGGCGACATCGTCTTGCTCGCACCGGCGTGCGCCAGCTTTGATATGTTTGAGAGCTTCGAGCACCGGGGGAAAGTCTTTAAGAGCGAAGTTTCGAGTTTGGAGTTTCGAGTTTCGAGTGCTGAGCAACACCGGAAGGCAGAACTCGAAACCCGAAACTCGAAACTCGAAACATCGAATTAGCAATGGCTAGAAAACTATATCCAGACAAATGGTTGTTTGCCGCCACGGTTGGCCTCGCGCTGTTCGGCGTGGTGATGGTTTATAGCGCTTCGGCGGTGATGGCCCAGCTTGAAAACGGCAATGAGTTCCATTACGTCTTCAAGCAAGGAATCTGGACTGGGATCGGTTTCGTGGTGATGTTGGCGGCTATGCAGGTCGACTACAAGCACCTAAAAAATCGTCGTGTCGTCTATGGTTTGCTGGCGGTGACAACGGTCATGTTGCTGGCGGTGTTCGCGTTCCCCGCCACCAACGGCGCCCACCGCTGGATCAAGCTTCCCCAGCTCTCGATTCAACCGTCAGAACTCTCCAAGCCGGCACTGGTGATCTTCCTTGCTTACTTCCTGGAGAGGCGGGCTGGTGAGGAAGGCCAGTTCTGGACCACTTTTATGCCGTGCGCGATTGTTACATGCGCGCTTGCCGGTCTGATCGTGATCGAGCCCGACCTCGGTACGGCAATGATGCTCGGCGTAATTTTTTTCGCGGTTGTCTACACCGCCGGCGCTCGGCTAAAGCACCTGGCGATGGTGGCCGCACCGGCGCTGTTAGTTGTCGCAGGGCTGCTAATCTTGGTTCCGTTTCGAATTAAGCGTCTGATCACTTTTCTCGATCCGTGGGCGGATCCGCAGGGGAGCGGATTCCAGGTGGTGCAGTCGCTCATCGCTGTGGGCTCCGGCGGGCCAAATGGTTTGGGATTCGCCCAGGGCAAGCAGAAGATGCTGTTCCTGCCTTTTGCTCACTCTGATTTCATCTACGCCGTTGTAGGTGAGGAATTGGGACTGGTAGGGGCGTTGGCTGTGATTGCAGTCTTTGCTCTTTTTCTCTGGCGGGGCATACGGACATCACTGCTGGCGCCGGACCGATTCGGGATGCTGCTGGCATTAGGTTTGGTATCGGCAATTGTTACGCAAGCGCTCTTCAATATCAGCGTGGTCCTGTCGCTGGTCCCGACAAAAGGTATTCCGCTGCCATTCATTTCATATGGCGGATCATCTCTGGTGCCCACGCTCGCGGCGGTGGGCGTACTGCTCAATATTTCCCAGCAGGCCTCCGGTTCGTTCGACAGCGGAGTGCTGAGATCATTAATGACCCGCGCGGGCCGTAAACTAAAACAACCGCGGGTCGCCACCGGCAGGCGAATAGCTTCGTCGCGCTTCGGGTAAAGCACGATGCGCGCACTGATTGCCGCGGCAGGAACCGGCGGCCACATTTATCCGGGTATTGCCGTGGCGAAGGAGATTCTTCGCCGCCACCCGCAGGCAGAAGTCAGATTTGTAGGTACGGCCCGCGGGCTCGAAACGAAACTGGTACCGAAAGCGGGTTTTGAACTTTCGATCATTGAGAGTGCTGGCTTGAAAAGTGTGGGCGCCGTCGCCCGGCTGCGTGGGGTAGCCATGCTCCCGCGCAGTTTTCTCGCGGCCAAACGGATCATGCGGGACTTTCGGCCGGACATTGTGATAGGCGCCGGCGGGTATGTCTCCGGGCCGGTGGTGTTGACAGCAGCAATGCTGAACCTGCCCACGCTGGTCATGGAGTCAAATGCTTTACCCGGCTGGACCAATCGCACGCTGGCCCGCTTTGTTGACAAGGCCGCCGTTTCGTTTGAAAAGTCGCTCAGTTTTTTTCGCGGCAAGGGAGTGGTGACCGGCAACCCGGTAAGGCGCGAGTTCTTTGAGATACCGGCAAGAGAGCGAAAAGCAGGCAGTTTCTCAGTGCTGGTTTTCGGTGGATCGCAGGGGGCGCACGCAATCAACGAAGCGATGGTTGCAGCTCTGCCGCAACTGGATAGTTTGCGAAGCGCCTTGCGAATCACTCATCAAACCGGCGAAGCAGATTTTGAAAGGGTACGTGCGGCGTATGCAGATGCAGGTTGGGCCGAGCAAGCGGATGTGCGGCGCTACATCGACGACATGGTGGTTTCGTTTGGCGAGGCAGATCTCGTGATTTGTCGGGCCGGCGCGACAACCACAGCAGAACTCATCGCGGCGGGCAAAGCGGCCATCATGATTCCTTTTCCTTTGGCAGCCGATGACCACCAGAGGAAAAACGCGGAGGCGCTCGAAGCGGAGGGCGCCGCCAGGATGATCCTGCAGCAGGACTTAAGCGGCGCCAGACTGGCCCAGGAGATAGAAAGACTTGTCCAATCTCCCGACGAGATCGGGAAGATGGAAGAAGCCAGTCGCAAACTGGCCCGCGGCGACGCAGCGGCAGCCGCGG
>CAZVHN010000406.1:0-7231 GCA_964626895.1 uncultured Chloracidobacterium sp.
TTACATGCCAACGCCGCTGATCTACGGCAACTATCTTTATGTGCTGTCAAACCAGGGAGTGCTCGATTGCTACGACCTGAAGACGGGAGCGGAGATCTACCGGCAGCGGCTGGCGCATCAGGGTGGGGGATTCAGTGCCTCGCCGGTTGCGGCTGACGGAAAAATCTATCTGCCCAGTGAAGACGGAGACATGTACGTGGTGAAGGCAGGACCTCAGTATGAACTGTTGGCAACAAACCCGCTGGGTGAGTTGATGATGGCCACGCCGGCGATATCATCAGGTACGATGTTCGTCAGGACGCAACACCACCTCTTCGCCATCAGCCGTTAAGAGAACAATTACAAGCGTCCCTGCGAATGTTTGGGTTTTCGTCACATCATCCCGGAGGGATCTAAGTGAATAGCCGTGGGCGAGCGTTGCGCGACGCCCACGGATTGCGAAGGAAAATTTGCCTGACCCTGAAGGGGTCACATCGCCGGGCACTGTTTGACCCTTTCAGGGTCAGGAATCTTTTCTCCGATCCTCCGTGGGTGTCGCAAACGCTCGCCCACGGCTATTGACTTAAATCCTTTCAGGATTCGGAAAGACATTGAATCTCACCTCAAGTTCACCCCCCCGGCGATTCTTGGCTGAAAGAGGTGCGGAGCTCTTCCACGAGGGATGGGCCCCGCTGCTTATCTTCTCCGGTGGTCTGGGTACAATCACTAAAGACATCTGGGATGAGCCGGAAGCCGATCAGTTTGCGAGAGTTGCTATCGGGTTGGGCGTGCCGAAAGATAAAATACTTATCGAGAACAGATCATCAAACACCGGTGAAAATATCTTGTTCACCAGGCAGTTGCTGACAGAGAAAGAAATTGACAGAGACTTATCACATGAGAGGAATAAAGATGGCCGATGCAGAAAAGACCTACCCGTATGTAACTCATTTGAACGTGCTCTACCCTCCGATGGAGGTTGTGGACGTGCCCGCATTGGTTGCAGCTTGCACAGACCGCTGGTACAACCAGACTCTTTGCCAGGTGAATGAATCCGTCGTGCGAGTTGGCGTCATCCAGGGAGACTATCACTGGCATAAGCACGACGATGAGGATGAATTCTTCTACGTGGTCGAAGGTAAGTTTCTGATCGACCTGGAGGGCCGCACGGTGGAGCTCGAGCGCGGCCAGGGTTTCGTAGTTCCAAAAGGCACAATGCATCGCCCGCGGGCACCCGAACGAACAGTGATCCTCATGGTCGAAGGCGCGGGCATCATACCCACGGGCGACGAGTAACGTTCAAAAGCGGCAGTCTTCTAAACGTGCGAAGTAGAGGAGGCGCGATGGCGGAAGCCAAAACAAAACCAACGGAAGAGAGTGTCTCTGGTTTTCTCAAAAAGATTTCAGACAAGAGTCGGCGAGAGGATTGCCTTGCGGTGCTCGAGATCATGAAAGACATGACGGGCGAAGAACCTAAAATGTGGGGCAGCAGTATTGTTGGTTTCGGACGCTACCGCTACAAGTACGAAAGCGGGCGCAAAGGCGAATGGATGATCACGGGATTCTCCCCACGGAAGAGCGACCTGACTCTCTACATCATGCCGGGGTTCGAGCCCGTCTCGGATCTCATGGCTCGTCTTGGTAAACACAAGATCGGCAAGTCGTGCCTTTACATAAAGAAGCTTGCTGACGTCGACCTGGGCGTGTTGAGGAAGAGCGTAGAAAAGTCAGTTAAGGGGATGGCTGGTAAGCGAGTTGAGAAGTAAGTGCGTCCGCGAGGCAGCGAGCGGGGCAGTAGCCCGACTGTCAAGGAGGGCTTCTCAAGTTAGCCGTCAATGCGAGACGCCCAGAGTCTTATGCCAAAATATGTTGCCTTCCTGCGGGCCGTTAATGTTGGTGGCCATATCGTCAAAATGGACCATTTGCGCCAACTGTTTGAGGCCCTGGGTTTTTCCAATGTCGAGACCTTTATCGCCAGCGGCAATGTAATATTTGATTCGACCTCAAAAAGCACAAAGACTTTGGAAAAGAAGATTGAGACTCTTCTTCGGGAGACTTTCGGTTACCGAGTGGCGACCTTTGTCAGGTCGACATCTGAATTGGCAAACATCGCGCAATACAAACCATTTGACGATTCGGAATTGGATGCAGACGGAAATGCACTGTATATCGCCTTTACCGTAGACGAGCCCAGCACCGAATCCAAGCGAAAGCTTCGGACATTCATCACGGAGGTAGACGACTTTCAAGTGTATGGTCGGGAGGTCTATTGGCTTTGCCGTAAGAAGTTCAGCGAATCCAAGTTTTCCGGGGCCCAGCTCGAGCGTGCTCTGGGAATGCCGGCCACGATCAGGAACGCAAATACCGTCAAGAAAATCGCGTTCAAGTACGCTTTATTCGCGGATGAGGATACGAGCCACAGATGAACACGGATAGAACGGATAAGAAAGAGAAAGGGTCGCAGCCCGCGCCTGCGGGATCTGCGTTTCTCCGTGTTTGATCGCTGGATTCTTCTCTTACCGTCTCATGCCTACGCGGTGGGTCAGGCTTGAAGGGCTTCTAAAGCGACGAACGATCCACCAAGGCAGTAGCCCGACTGTTAAGGAGGGCTCCTCAAGGTACCCAAAACTCTTCCAACTAATCTTGCCGAGCCCTCCTTAACAGTCGGGCTACTGCCCCGGCGCTCTGCGCCTCGCGGTTCTCGGCAAGCACTCAGCGTGTTCGAAGTGTGAAGTGAGGAAATCAGTCGATCGCCGGATTATACTAGTTGGCGTTACTTGAGCCGGCGGTGCTGCCAACGGAGATTTGAGGCGTCGACCGCGGCTTCATGGGGACCAGCGCTTCAAAATTCTTGTAGATCTGCAGATACATTTGCGTCTCACGCGGAATGAGAATCCGCCATGACGAACCTCCGCGCTTTAAATAACCCGGCAAACGAGCGGCGTTTGAGTTATAGCCGGCAGCCAGCAGCTCCGTTTGCGTCGCGAGTTTCGCGTTGAGCGCGTATTGCACCTCTTCATTGCCCGCCAGATCGTTCCAGGTGTCTTGCATGTAGAGCAGCATCGCCTGCAGCGCGTTTCCGTGGTTGCGCATGCCCGTCACAAAATCAGGCGTCAGACCCACGCCGGGATGGCGCTGCTTCATTAGGTTGTAAGCCCAGGGAATCATTTGCACCATGCCGCCCGCGCCCGCGCTGCTAACCGAATAGCGGTAAGTATCAAGTTCGTTGAGAGCAAAGAGCGAATGAATCTCCTGGAACAGCGCGCCGCGGTTTTCCTGTCGAAAGCGCTCATGATCAACGTGCTCGACCAGGCAAAGGCGTTCAGCGACATCGACGATCTGAGGCGAGATAAAAACACCCTTCTCACGCAAACGCTTCGCTGCCAAATCCAACATGGTGCGCACATACAACTGGCCCGAGCGGGCCAGCTCCGGCGAAAGCAGAGCCGGATGGGCTGAGGTGTAATAGGCCAGCTCACGAAAAACGCCGCGCTTCTCAATCGGAAACTCGACCAGCAGCGGAGTCAGGGAGCGGCCCTGATTGTCGAAGATGGTTACTGCGGTGTTTACTCCGTTGGCACGCAGCACGCGAATACTCAACGGCACGCCTAAGGAACTAGTGGTTGTGAATTCAGATCCCTTGGTGAGAAATGTTTCCTTCAAGAGTGTGACGTGATGGATGCGGGCCGTACTTTGGTCCAGAGCCGCGAGGGTTACAAATTGTATTGAAGGCCCCATCGATGTGGGCAACGGACGCGACTTGAACAAGCGCTCAGCCTCCGCAATTCTAGCTCGGATCGTCTGCGGCAAAAGAGGCCGCAAGGTCTTCTGTGATTCAGCCGCTTCGGGTTCCGTTCCCGCAAACTCGACTGACTGTGGCGCAACTACCAGGGGTGAACTCACCGGCTGTGGCGGCTGTGGTTGGGGGCTCTGGACCGGCTCTGGCCTTTGCTTTTGCGGTACCGCTTGCGCAGGTGACGGCTGGGCCTTTTCCGACTGGGGAGCCGGAGACGACACCGTTCGCGGGCGCGTTGATTCCGAGACTTCCGGTGATTGCGCGTGAGCTGCTACGAACGCAAGAGAAAAGACGAGTGGAGTGATTGCGAGGGAACCTAATTTCATGTCTATTTTTTTTCGAACTCTTGGACTTAAGACTCCTCGCCAGGGGCAGCGAGTGTAGGATTAGATTCGCCGATGCCCCTGCAAGTTGTCAACCTGTTTTCCAGAAGGGGTTTTCCTTAGGGAGGTCTAGAGACTCCCGGCGAATCAATTTGCGTTTGATTGCGAGTAAGAGCCGGCGAAATAGCGAATGAGCGCTGAAGGCGCGGCAGAAGGTAGCCAGAGGCGAGCGCGCCGCCCCTGGATCATGCCCAATTTAATCCACCAGCCCTGAAAAGGGGCGGCGGCTAATTGATCTCAAAACCGACATTCACCACGGCCGTTATGTCTTTTTCCAGTGACGAGGTGTCGTTCATGCCGCTATCGGAGACTTCGTTTGAGTCGGCCGGCGTGATCTGCAACACCCCCATTCTTGCGGTGCGTACGCTCCCAATGCTGCTGCCAGTGCTCTCGGCCACTCTTTCAGCGCGCACCTTGGCATCTTTGGCCGCCTCGGCAAGCATCGTGATCTTCTCTTCACCGAGTTTGGTGTAGTGGTACTGAGGCGCCATCGACTCCAGAAGAATGCCCTGATTGATTAGTTCAGTGGCCTCGCGGGCAATCTTCGCGATCTTGTCCACGTCATTTGAACGTACTTCCAGCTCCTGTCGCAGTGAATACCCGGTGATCTGTCCAGTGTCTTCTCCCTGATCGTTTCGGGCGTGCAAGGTTTGGGAGGAGATGGAAGAAATCGTGATTTGATTTTCCGGAATGCCCTTGCCGATCAGGTACGACTTAACGCGAGGCACATTCTCAGAAAGAGACCGGTAAGCGTCTGCAAGCACCGGCGCCTGATAGGAAACACCCGCCTTCCAAATTACCAGATCTGATTTGATACGCTTGCGTGCCGAGCCCGTCACGGTAATCGTCTGATCACCGCGCTTCGCTTTAACAAACGCCAAGCCTCCAATTGCAGAGGCGAACACTAATCCAACGGCCAGGGCAACACCAGCGCCAAAGCCTGTTCCAAACCTTTCGTCACTCATCGGGAGGACCTCCTGTCGCAGACTCAACGTTCGAGTGCTGCACAATACACGAACCCTGTCAGAACGGCGAGCGGTAGCGACCCTGTCTGATCTACGCCGGCACTCGGCGAACCCTGTCACAACCAACCGGCGCTGTGCTTCCAAGTTGAGACCGGGTCGCCACGCTCGCCGTTCTGACAGGAATGGCCCTCTCGACCGGGGCGCTGGTGCGGTGGCGCGATCTCTACTAGAATGCGCGGGCTTTCGTCGATCAACCATTTTCATTTGAAAGGCGTTCCCAACTCGTCCAGGAGCCTCAAGCATGCGCAACTTAAGAACAATTCTGGCTGCCTTCCTAATAGTCATCGCTAGCGTTACTACGTTCTTATCACAAGAAACCGGAAAACAACCTGGCGCCATCAGGCCTGCCCCGCCCCAAGGCAAAGGCCTGGTCGTTCTCCGCGCAGCTCGGTTGATCGATGGCACCGGCAACGCACCGATTAGCAATGCCGTCGTGATAGTGACTGACGAAAAGATCACCGCGGTGGGCGCCGCCGGCGACGTGCGCGTTCCGGCCGGCGCCAGGATTATCGACCTTGGAGATGTGACGCTCCTGCCCGGTTTTGTTGATGCGCATACTCACCTCATCGGCCGCGTGCTTGGCGATCCGGACATCGAGACAGCCGCGGTTCGGGATTATGAATCTTTCGGGGCCATTCTCAGCGTCGGCAATGCGAGAGACACGTTGATGGCTGGGTTCACTACCGTGCGTAACGTTGGCGCAAGCGGCAGGTTTGATGACCTGGCGTTGCGGAAGGCAATCAACGAAGGGTGGGTACTGGGGCCGAGAATGCAGTCTGCCGGCCATTCACTCGGCATCACCGGCGGGCACTGCGATGCGAATGGCTATCGACCCGGGCTCATGGATCGGTCCATCGAAGATGGCATTGCGAATAGTCCTGACGAAATACGAGCAGCGGTCCGTTTTCAGGTTAAGTATGGCGCCGACGTGATCAAGACCTGTGCGACCGGCGGGGTGCTGTCGGAAGGCGATGCGGTGGGGACAACTCAGTACAACTATGACGAGATGAAGGTAATGGTTGATGAAGCGACGAAGCTGGAAAGAAAAGTCGCCGCCCACGCTCATGGCACCGAAGGAATCAAGATTGCCACACGTGCGGGTGTAGCCTCGATTGAGCACGGATCTTTCATGGATGAGGAAGGCGCGCGGATGATGGCTGAGCGCGGAACATATCTAGTACCCACGTTGATGGCTGGTGAAGCGGTCGAAAGAGCGGCCAGGAGCGGCATACTTAAAGGACACCGGGCCGAGAAAGCTTTGGCTGCCGCCGCCGCTATGCGCAACGGAATCAAGATCGCCGTAGCTAACAAAGTACCGATCGCTCTGGGTACCGACGCCGGCGTGATCCCTCACGGCACAAACGCGCGGGAGTTTGTGCTGATGGTGGAATGGGGCGGGATGAGTCCAATGGAATCGATCGTGGCCGGTACGCTAAATGGATCGAAGTTACTCGGCTGGGACAAGCACCTGGGCTCATTGACGGTGGGGAAATGGGCGGACATCGTAGCCGTCTCAGGCGATCCACTGAAAGATATTCACAACATGCAGAAGACCGTCTTTGTGATGAAGAATGGAGTTATCTACAAACAGTGACCATGTAGGGGCGTCCCTCCGTGGGCGCCCCGGGTGGCCGTCACAATGGGGGCGCCCACGGAGGGACGCCCCTACAGTATTTCGTCACAATTAGATGAAATGACAGCCAAAGAAACACTCGCTCAACTAGTCAGTATTGATTCTGTTTCATCGCGATCAAATGCTGAGATCATCCGGCTCCTCAGCAGCCGGTGTGAGGCAATGGGCCTAAATGTGAAACGATTTTCCTACGCGGATGAGAATGGGGTGGAGAAAATAAACATGGTTGCCCTTGCCGGAGCCGACTTTTCCGACGCAACCAGGGTAGAGCTCGCTCTCGTCGGACATACCGACACCGTTCCATATGACCCAAACTGGTCCGAGGCCACCACTCTTATCGAGCGTGAAGGCAAACTAGTTGCGCGCGGCGCCTGCGACACGAAGGGCTTTATCGCCGCAGCTCTCGCCGCCACCG
>CAZVHN010000407.1:0-1635 GCA_964626895.1 uncultured Chloracidobacterium sp.
CTTGACGAGGTTTTCATCCAACATTATTTGCACCGTCTTTAGCGGCATGAAGCCGCTTTGACCTACAAGTCCTCCGGCCGTAGGCCCGTCTGCTTCGCGACTCGGGCGAGCATTCGAGGTCCAAGCTCTTCGTCTTCATGAAAGGCAAACACGACGTCGGTAGAGCCTGGGCGAGAAAGCGTGCGGTGCGAACCGGTTTGCCGTTTGACGGACCAACCGATCCGTAGAAGCGCGGCCAAGACACGCCTTGCGCGGGTGCTCGGCCACTGGCTCATGCGGCTGCGAATGAGATGCTGACGAGGTCCGGACCGGCCTCTCCGTGTTCGAGACGGTCTGCAACGACACGAAGGGCAAGAGCTTGAACCTTTGCCTGGGCTTGCTCCGGGGTGCTTCCGTAAGCGAGAACCCCAGGCAGGTCGACGATCTCCGCAATCCAGCGACCGTCTTCCTCGCGTTCAATTTCTACTCGGAATTTCATAGCCCTTGCCTCGCGAAACCAATCTTACGCTTTTCCCCTGCGCTTGAAAAGGCCCTATCCGGCTTACCTGAACGCCTTCCACCAATGACTTCTAAACAGCGACGGTTTTGGGTCATCAGGCCGAATGCACTTGGTGCAAACGTTTTCGTATGTCTTTGAACTGCCGTCTGCCGCCGTGACGCTCAAGGCTTGTAAGTGTCGGAAACACGCCGGTCCCTTACAACGGGAGCAGAGACCTCCGCTGCGAGTAGCAAACTGCCGCGAACAAACAGCGCAGCGCCACGGGATGGATTCGGAAGCGGTGATGTTTGATTGAGGAGGCATGAAGAGCTTCACCCGAGGACCTACGCCAGCAGTACATGCTCGCGTAGAAAAACCTCAACCTTTTCGTTCGCAGCACCAGCCGTGAAGTCCCTACCCACACGCTCTTTTGCCATTTGGACCTCCGCCTGCCCAAGCCCATATGCTGTCCCGGCTAGATGGACCTTGTTACCCAGAAGGGAATGGAGTTGAAGCCGCCGGATATTAATGGGGTGGTATCCCAACCCTATGAAACATACCCGCTTGGCAACCTTGAATAGCTCGTGCGCCCTTTGAAATTCGGGGTCGCCTCGCGCTATCGGATCGTGTACTACGCGAATCCCACTTGCAATCTGGCGCACGACTTCGCCCGACGGCGGCTGCGAATACTCGCCAAAGTCGCGACCGACAATAGAGCCATGCAAGTGGATGATCTTTAAGGCACGATCCCGCAGCATCCGCGCATCGTCGCTGCTAAGATTGAACGCGTGTTGTAGCACCGTCTCAAAATAGTACTCAACGAGTCGGTCATAGTTAAACGTCACAAATGAGATCTGGTTCTGGGCAAAACTGTCGGCATTCGTTTCGGACTTCATTACGTTCCATAAATATTGCAGCCAGTGATCGTCAGGGGGTGGGTCTGTGAAGAGGCGATCACGTGGGGTTTGTTCACGGAACAGGATTGTGGTGGCGATAACAGCCTTCCCAATTTCAGCAAATCGATCTTCATTACCCTCAAGGAAAGTATCGATCGAGAGGAGATCGGAACGTTTTAGTCGGTCGGCAAACAAGTCGAGATTCTGAAGTTGAAACCCGGCGTCTACGAGTGGCTGCCGCAGAAAGCCTGCTGTGCTCAG
>CAZVHN010000408.1:0-18075 GCA_964626895.1 uncultured Chloracidobacterium sp.
CGCGCCGTGCCGCTCGGAGCGTCCTGTTTGGTGTCTGCGGCATAGTCTGTGATTTCCCAGTGGGAAAGGTATTTCGCCGTCTCACAAGCAAATCGTTGTAGCAATACTGCGGTAATAGCGAAATTTCCTGCCGCGATCACCCCTACGTTGTTCTTTTGCGCGGCATGGTTGATTTCCTCAAAATCGTCGTCCGTCAACCCCGAAGACCCGATGACAACGCGCACGCCGTGGCCAATTGCGGTCAGCACATTAGTTTTCACGACCTCCGCATTCGTGTAATCAACTAACACATCAGTCGGTGTCTCGAGGGCCTCAGCGACCGAGCCGCTGATCTTCAAGTCGAGCTGTGAATCGCCGGTCGCATCTCTAAGGTTATGACCATTGTGACTCCGCGACACAGCGCCGACGAGGCTCAGATCTTCTGCCTGCGAGACGGCCAGACACAGAGGTTTTCCAACCCATCCTGTGGCGCCAGCGATGCACACCTTTAGTTTCATCGACCGAGAGGCTAACAGACCATCCGTTCACTAACCAGCCCAACTTTCTGGCGGTACATCCGCAGCGAACAACTTTCCTGTCTTGCTGCCCAGGGGCTGTAGGGTTCAGAAGACTTTTGTGACAGTCTTGTCACTCAATCGGGTTCCACAAGTTCGATCGCGCGCTAGTTCAAAGCGATCTCAACGGGCTGAGGCAGTCGTTCACCGAGCAAAGTTAGTCCGCGCGGGCCCGCCACCGGTTCCTTGTTTGGTGTTTGAAAGAAGAGAAAGCCCTGGCGGCGACGGTCGGTGGGCGACAACGGCGCTTTTAGGTCGATAGCGTAGGCAGCAAATTCCTGTTCAAATTGTTTGCGGGAACCTGGATTGTAGACATAAACGTCGTTCGCCTTCAGAATTCGCGAAATAGCCTGTTTGGGAGACAGCGGCTTCCACTCCTTGCCTGCGCCATCACGCAAGCGAAAACGCGCGCGCTTGAGTTCAATAGGTACACCACTCTCATACTCGAGTTCTATTCGCACCGGCAGTACGCCAGCCAAGGGAAGATTCGCTTCGAACAGCTCCTGGCTCTCCTCGTCACCAAGCATAGGCGCGACCTTTACCGTAACACCACCGGCACTTGCGCTCTTCACGGCGTCGGTAAGCGGCGGCAGTTCCACGACCGGCTTAACTTTAAAGAGCGCGCCGGCGCAGGCGCTTACAAACACCGCCAGGGACGAACAGAAAACTAACAAAACGACGTTTCTGGATCCGAATATTTTGTTTGGCCGGAGGTGGGTCACGGGCGCAATCTCTCACGCTGGTCTACGGACTGTCAATGTCAATGTTGCACAGACTTTAGTCTGTGATTCATCTTCGCGATAAAGCAACACTGGGAGGCCTATGGAACTTAGAATCACAGACTGAAGTCTGTGCTACTATGGCGTGCAAAAATATGATTAGACCGTTCCGGGGTGTTCATCCTCAGATTCAGTCCAGCTCCTATATTGATGTGAGTGCGCAGATTATAGGTGACGTTCACATTGGTGAAGAGTCTTCCGTATGGTGTAACGCGGTATTGCGTGGTGACATGTATTACATTCGCATCGGCAACCGCACCAATGTGCAGGATAACAGCGTGATCCACACCCGTACCGGCACCCATCCCACTATTTTGGAAGACGAAGTCACGATAGGGCACAGTGTGACTTTGCATGGTTGCTACGTCGAGCGCGGATCCTTAATTGGAATCGGTTCTATTGTTCTCGACGATGTCCGAGTCGGTGCGCAATCACTGGTCGCTGCCGGTTCATTGATTTCACCTGGCACAATCATTCCGCCACGTTCTTTAGTGATGGGCATACCCGCGCGGATAAAGCGCCCGCTTTCCGAGGAAGAAGTTGCGGGACTCAATTTGTTTTGGCTGAACTATGTGGACTACACAATGAAGTATAAAGATGGTTCCGAGTTTCGGGTTTAGAGTTTCGAGTTGGGCAAGAATGGCGGCCCAACTCAACTACGAAAAAATGAGATTGCCACCGAACCGTTAACTCGAAACCCGAAACCCGAAACCATGTCTAAGACCCAACCAGCGCGCGGCATGCGCGACTTTCTTCCCGCGGATGTGCGGCGCCGTGAATATGTCATTGGCGTGATAAAGGAAGTCTACGAGCGTTACGGCTTTGAGCCGCTGGAAACGCCGGCGGCCGAGAATATCGAAACGCTGATGGGGAAATATGGCGAGGAAGGGAACCAGCTCATCTACAAGATTCTTAAACGCGGTGTGCATGAAACGTCAGGCGAAGCCGACCTTGCGCTCCGATACGATTTGACCGTACCTCTCGCCCGAGTTGTTGCCGAATATCGTGACAAGCTGCCGAAGTTTTTCAAGCGCTATCAGATTCAGCCGGTTTGGCGGGCTGACCGGCCTGCGCGCGGAAGGTTTCGAGAGTTTTACCAGTGTGACGTTGATGTCATCGGCTCGCGCTCGATGGTGGTGGAGGTCGAGCTGATAGGGGCGGCAAGTGAAGCCCTGGTAAAGCTCGGCTTCAGTGACTTCGCCGTACGGTTGAATCATCGCGAAGCGCTTACCGGTCTTCTTGGCTGCGCGGGTGTGCCGCTTGAGCACCACGAAGCAACGTTGGTAGCTTTGGACAAGCTCGATAAGGTTGGCCGCGAAGATGTCGCAAAGGAGTTAACTGAACGCGGCATAACCGAAGGGGCGGGCAAACGACTCCTCGATTTCTTTAGCGAACTGACTTCGCTTGAGCACGCGGCGGACATCGTCGTCGGTGATGATCTGGTTGCGAAACGACAAGGGCTTAACTCCGCGATTCTGGGCCGGCTGGTTGAGTTTGTAGGAACGAACGAGAAAGGCGCAAAGGGCGTTGATGAGATGCGCTCGATTCTCGAGTACGCGAGATCGTCCGGTGTTGAGAAAAGGATCAGTATCGATCCAAGCCTGGCGCGCGGGCTCTCGTATTACACCGGAGCGATTATTGAGATCAATGTGAAGGATTTGGCTGGCAGCCTTGGCGGCGGTGGCCGTTACGACAATCTGATTGGCATGTTTTCTGGTCAGGACGTGCCGGCGTGCGGTTTCTCCCTCGGCGTGGAGCGGATTATTGTTGTTATGACGGAGCGAGAAATGTTTCCGGCCATGCTGATAGCATCGCCCGCTGATGTAATGGTCACTCTTTGGAACGAAGCTTCGATTAGTGATTCAGTGGCCCTCGCCCATGAACTGCGCGGATCGGGATTGCGAGTTGATCTCTATCCTGAGGCAGACAAACTTGGCAAGCAGTTCAAGTATGCTTCGGAGCGCGGGATTCCGGCGGTAATCGTGCTGGGCGATGACGAGCGGGCCCGAGGTGAAGTGGCCATTAAGGACATGCGTACGGGAGAACAACGGACGGTGAAGCGGGATGCGGTTGCCTCTTCGATCATCAGGGCCGCGAATTAGTATCAGACAGTGTTGTCGCGTATTGGAGTGTTGAGGATGCGGCGGCTGCTCATCAAAGGCTGCTCAACCTCGGCGCGGTCACGCATGAAGACGTTCAAGAGGTTGGAGAGGGGATAAAAGTGGGGACCGTAAAGGATCCATTTGGGAAACGTCTTTGGTGTCATCGAGAATCCGAACTTTAAACTGTAATCGGTCATGGCAACCGGAGGATAAGCGCAAGGTGTCTGCAGGCATTGTCAACTTCCATCACGTGAATGTGACCGTGCCACGCGCGCTCGAGCAGGCTGCGAAAGACTTCTATAGCGCAAGACTCGGTCTCGAAGAAGTACCCAAGCCCGAAGCGTCGCGCGGACGCGGTGGGGCGTGGTATCAGCTCGGCAGCGTGCAATTGCATCTCTCGCTCGAAGACGGTCTCGACGAACAGTCGAGCACACGACATGTCTGCTTCGTCGTGGAGAATCTCCATCGAACGCAGGACTACCTGGCGTCTGCGGGAGTCGAGATCCTGCATGATCCGCGCCCAGTTCCTGGTACTCAACGTTTTTATGTTCGTGATCCGGGTGGCAATCTGATCGAGATTGCCGAACGAAAGACTGATTAACCGATGAGGCGCCAAGACGCCTCGTTCCTGTCAGATCGGGTGGGCAAAGCGGATAGAGGGAGTATCCGCAGATTACGCAGATTTCACATCGTGGCTGTTAGCCGCAGCAAAGGAGACGATCCACGAAATCCCACGAAAAGACACCAAGGGCAATTAGTGTTAGTTCGGGTGATTTCGTGGATCGTTGATCTTATCTGCGTAATCTGCGGATAATATTTTCAGCATGCTGGATAACCTTGGGAACTTACAGCGCACCCATTCCTGCGGGGCGCTGCGCAAAGAAGACGTCGGCAAAAACGTTACCTTGATGGGCTGGGTGGCGCGGCGGCGCGACTTTGGTGAACTCACCTTCGTCGATCTTCGCGACCGAGACGGCTTAACTCAAGTTGTGTTCAATGCCGAAGACTCCCCGGAAGCACACGCTAAGGCCAAGGACCTCCGCGGTGAATATGTCATCGGGGTCGTGGGCGAAGTCGTTTTGCGCGAGGAAAGTGCACACAATCCAAAACTCGCGACGGGCGAGGTGGAAGTTCAAACTCGCGAGCTTTACATTTTCAACGATGCGCGTACGCTGCCGTTTCAACTGGATGCGTCGCCGGACGCTCTGGCAAGCGAAGACCTGCGCTTGAAGTATCGCTATCTGGATATGCGCCGACCTCAGCTCCAGTCAAATCTTAAACTGCGGCATCGGGTAGTGGCTGAGATCCGGCGCTACATGGACCAGCAGGGATTCCTCGAAATCGAGACTCCCAACCTGATTAAGTCCACGCCCGAGGGTGCGCGCGACTACATCGTTCCGGCCCGCATCCAACCAGGTAAGTTTTTTGCGTTGCCCCAATCACCTCAGCTTTTTAAGCAGATCTGCATGATTGCGGGTCTGGATAAATACTTTCAGATTGCCCGTTGCTTTCGAGACGAAGACCTGCGTGCCGACCGGCAGCCTGAGTTCAGCCAACTCGATGTTGAGTTGAGTTTTGCCACACCAGAACAGGTCTATGCCTTGATTGAAGGTTTGTTTGCCCGTGTATTTCGTTTGATTGGCGCTGATTTGCCGGTGCCTTTTCCCAGGCTCAGTTATGCGGAAGTGCTGCAGCGGTATGGTTCCGACAAACCCGACCTGCGCATACAAGGCATGGAGCTGCGAGACTTATCTCCGGCGCTGGAAGGGACCACATTCGCTCCCTACGCTTCGGCCCTGGCGACTGGTGGGCAGGTGAAGGGAATTGTCGTTGGCGGCGGGGCCGGGCTTTCACGCAAGGCCCTTGATGGGCTACTGGAATTTGTAAAGCGCTATGGAGCTTCGGCACTCGGCTCGATCCGGTTGGGCGATGAGGTCTCTTCCTCTTTGCTCAAGGCGTTAGGGGCGGATATCGTGTCGACCATGGCGCAAACGGCTGGTGCCGAGAAAGGTGATGCAGTCTTGATCGTAGCTGGAAAGCCCAAAACCGTTACTGCCAGTCTGGGTGCGTTAAGAAATGAAGTTGCGCGCCAACTGAAACGAATTCCCGAGAGTGTGTTCGCGCCCTTGTGGGTCACTGAGTTTCCCATGTTTGAGTACCACGAAGATGATGGGCGCTATTACGCAATGCATCATCCCTTCACTTCACCGGTTGACGAAGACGTGTTGCTGTTTGAGCGAGCGGTCAACAGTGGTGAGTCGGATCTGCTCGGACGGATACGGGCCAAAGCCTACGATGCGGTAATCAACGGAGTGGAAGTAGCCGGCGGATCGATTCGTATTCATCGGCGCGACGTTCAGGATATCGTGTTCCAGGCCCTGGGTATGTCGAAAGAGGCAGCGCGCGAGCGTTTCGGTTTCTTCCTGGAAGCACTCTCGTACGGTACACCGCCGCACGGCGGCATTGCTTCGGGCATTGAACGGCTCATGATGGTGCTGGTGCCCACGGACAACATCCGCGACGTGATGGCGTTTCCGAAAACTGCTTCCGCGGCTGACTTGATGATCGATGCGCCTGGTGAAGTGGATCCAAAACAGTTGGAGGATCTGCATCTTAGAGTCGTGAAGGACGAATGAGTTTTGTTTGCGTCCATGATCACCCTTCGGAATGCCCAGCTTGATGAGATTTTTGCGCATGCGCGACAAGCCACGCCGTTAGAGTGCTGTGGTTTGATCGGGGGCGCTAACGATCGCGCCACATCCATCCATCCGCTGCGCAATGTCGCCAGCAATCCCCAGATAGCTTACGAAGCCGCACCAGAAGAACTCTTCGCCGCTCAAAGGCAGATGCGTGAGCGCGGTGAACAGCTTCTGGCGATTTATCATTCCCATCCGCGCTCGACTGAACCGGTGCCTTCTGAGACGGACATACGACTTGCCTATTACCCCGCAGCGATCTACCTGATCGTAGGCTTGGGTGGGTCAAAGCCGATCATGCGAGGCTTTCGGATTTCTGAACGCGACAAGACCTGGCAGCAGGTTGAGTATGCAGTGGCGGACGAGTAAGATTGGAACCGCGCCGTTGAAACTGTCGTAGAGGTTTTCGAGTGATGGAGACCAAAAAAACCAAGTACGACACCAATCCACTCGATCCGGATTATGTGAAAAAAGCGGAAGAAGGGTGGAGTGAAGACGACAGTGGGCCGGGTACACGGGAAGTGAAGGGAGCTACCCGTGAAGTGGGTTCATCCTCAAGTGAAAGCGCGCGGAGTAACATCTACTCCGAGGCACCGACCAGGACCTTCGATACGCCAGTGGATTCTCCTTATCCTTCAGTATTTGTGCCCCCAACTTATTCACCGCCGACGCCCTATCAGGCCACTCCCTACCTACCGCCGCAAGTTAATCTGAGGCCCAGCTTGCGCCCGGTGGCCGGGATAGGATTACCTGAAAGATGGGCAGTGATGCTGCCCTATGCACCTTTCTACATTGGCGTGGTTGCGTCTCTGGTTGAGTTATTCCTGGTGCCCAGAAAAGAATTGAAAGTTCGGTTTCACGCCGCTCAGGGGTTGGCCCTGCACATCGCAATCCTGGTGGTCCAAACGCTTTTTAGCGTTGTCGGAGCGATAACCAACAGCTCGATAGGTGGATCCTTGTTCAAGCTTGCCGCGACTATCTTCCTGGTTATTTCGATGATTCGCGTTTGGAAAGGCGAGCCCCACCGCATCCCGCCTATTAGCGAGCCCGCCCAGTGGCTCAACGATCGCATCGAGCCTCGAAACAAGGGTTAGTGCCACCGCTTGGCACCTCCGTTGCTAGTGTGAACAGCGGAATCTGCAAAGTGTAGTGTTTTGCAAACTCTGATGTGAAATCGTTCTCGGACCGTGTACCAATGTTGCGATTTGGTGCACTTTGGATTGTGTGTGGAACCTTAACTTGGCTTTGCAAGGGAGTAAACCAGGCCCGAAGTTAATTCATCAAACGCTTCGGCCAATCCGGCCTCTCCCCTCGGCCCCGGCAGCGTTAACATTAATCGATAAGTTTCCAGACGGAGGGAGAAAATGATTAGAAACAATTACCAAAAAACACGTATGTTGATTGCGTGGTTCGCAGTATCCGCGGTCTTCTTGATGCCGGTGTCTGTATTTCCACAGACCAAGCTCACGCTTCACAGTAACAAGTATAGCGTTCAGGATGACATTAAGCTGGGCCGGCAGGCGGCCGCCGAGGCTGAACAGCAGTTTCCATTATTGCGTGATGGCGAGGTATCAAGCTACGTCGAGCGAGTGGGCAATCGTTTAGTAGCTGCCATCCCTTCTGAGTTTCGGCATCCAGGATTTCAGTACTCTTTCCGGGTTATTAATGCGCGCGATATAAACGCCTTCGCACTTCCCGGTGGTCCTATGTACGTCAATCGGGGAATGATCGAAGCAGCCCGTCGCGAAGGCGAGATGGCGGGAGTCGTGGCCCATGAGATAAGCCACGTGGCATTGCGTCATGGTACCGCACAAGCGACCAAGGGTCAGAAGTATGGTCTGCTCGCGGGGATTCTGGGAATTGGGGGACAGATTCTCGGTGGACCAGCGGGGGCCGCAGCGCAGATTGCGGGCCAGGGCGTCGGCGTTTATTTTCTAAAGTTCAGCAGGGAATATGAAACCGAAGCCGACATTCTGGGCGCGCAGATCATGGCCCGTGCCGGTTACGATCCGCGCGACCTGGCCGCAATGTTTCAGACAATCGAACGTCAGGGAGGCGGTAGCAGTGGCGGTTTCTTGAGTAGTCACCCGAGTCCCAAAAACCGCTATGCTCG
Source organism: uncultured Chloracidobacterium sp. (assembly GCA_964626895.1). Classification (GTDB taxonomy): domain Bacteria; phylum Acidobacteriota; class Blastocatellia; order Pyrinomonadales; family Pyrinomonadaceae; genus PSRF01. Next base: position 8,245 of record CAZVHN010000408.1, read on the forward strand.
TATCAACCAGGAAGCCCAGTATTTGCGGGTGCAAAATCCCATCCGCGATACCGGAGAATTTGCTCTCATCCAGGCCAGGCTGCGAGGATATCCGGCCGCGCCTTCGATGGCCGAGATCGCACGCAGCGGCCAGCGCAACCCGGCGGAAGGCGGAGGGAATTATCCCCAGGATGCGCCGGGTGGCCGTGTGGATTATCCGTCCACGCGGTATCGCAGTTACAACGAACTTGGATTTCTGACCGTGAGCGTGCCGGACAACTGGAGAAAGTTGGGCGACAACAACACGGTCTGGTTTTCTCCAGAAGGTGGTTACGGACAGTACCAGAACCAGGCAGTCTTCACTCATGGAGTTAATTTTGGTGTTTCCCGAACTCAGAATCGCAACTTGCGAGAGGCGACCGAGGAGCTGATTAACAGTCTGGCGCAGGGAAATCGCAGTTTACGCCAGTCGACAAACTTTCAACGGGCCACTGTGTCGGGTCGCGCGGGCTTGAGTGTCGGGCTGACCAACGTTAATGAGGCCACCGGTCAGACCGAGACAATAACTCTGATCACGACCCAATTGCGAAACGGCGATCTGTTTTATATGGTTGCGGTCGCTCCGCAGAGTGAAGCGCGAAGTTTTGCTTCCGCCTTCAATAACACTCTTCGCTCAGTTCGGCTAAACGACTAACGCTGAGCCCCAGCGTCCACACAGAAAGGCCCGCTTTCGAGCGGGCCTTTCTCTTTAGTCTAGCTGTATCAAATTGCCCGCAATCGTACTCAGTGCCCCTGCCTCCTGCCGTCTGCCTCCTGCCTACTGTTTACTGTTCTTCGCCTCCTGCCAGAGGGATTCAAGTTCCGCGAGTGTTGCCGATGCGAAACTCTGGTCGCGCGCGTGCAAGCGGTCTTCGATATAGCTGAAGCGCTGACGAAACTTTCTATTGGTCAATTTCAAGGCCGCTTCCGGCTCAACCTGAAGGCGACGGGCAATATTTGTTACCGCAAAAAGCAGGTCCCCGATCTCTTCCCGCACCCGAGTGTGATCCGCTTCCGACTTCGAATCAGCATGGACCTTAATTGCGTCCAGCAGTTCGCTGATCTCCTCTTGCACTTTCGCGAAGATGTCTTCAACCTTTTCCCAGTCAAATCCCACGCGCGCCGCTTTGGTTGACAGTTGATGGGCTTCCATCAAAGCAGGGACCTTCCTCGAGACGCCATCAAGTATTGACGATGGCTTCGCCGTGTCCGAGTTGTTCACCGCTCTCTTCTCCTCGGCCTTGATGGCCTCCCAATTGCGAAGTACTTCGGTCGTCGTTTCGGCGCTCGCGTCGCCAAAGACATGCGGATGCCTGCGGACCATTTTTGCGTGAACTGTTCCGGTGACGTCGTCAATGGTGAAGTCGCCACGTTCTCCGGCAACCTGCGCGTAGAAGACTATCTGAAAAAGCAGGTCGCCGAGTTCATCACGCAGATCCGCCGGACGGCCCTCGCGCGCCTCCTCAACCGCCTCAAACGCTTCGTAGGCTTCTTCCAGAAGCATCGGCGCGAGCGTGGCATAAGTCTGTTCGCGGTCCCAGGGGCAACCCGCAGACGAGCGCAACTGCGTCATCAGTGTAACCAGGTCGTTAAATGTGGCAGGCATGGAAACTAGTCTAGAGTTCAAAGTCTAAAGTCCCAAGTCAGGAACTGCCTACCTTCCCAACCTGCAAATTTTTCCACCTTGAGTGGTCAGTTCAAGGTTGATTGCCAAAACATCTGAAGTTCTGGGACCCCGTTAGTCGTCCGGGATGCGGACTGAGCGGCGCGATTATGAAATATGACACTACCAAACCAAGTGTCATCTTGCTGCTCGTGCGATGCGGATGTTACCATCCCATCAAAACACGGAAACCATAAAGGAAATGCTGCGCGGTTTGATTTTCAGGCAGCGCACTCAATAAGCCAATGAACGAGGAACAGCAAAATTTCAAGGTGACTGACCGCCGCCTGTTTAATCCTGACGGCACGCCGCGAGACGCGCCGCCGGAGGAGAAGCCGGAATCTAAGGCGGCCCCAGCGCCGGAATCCGCAAGCGCCCCGGCGCCGACCGCTGAAGCTTCAGTCAGCGCTCAATCCACTCAGCCCCAGGCAGCGAGCACCGCTGCTCATGAACCAACCGAACCTCACGAAGATGAGCTGCCGGACCCCGAGGACCCGGCAGGCTTCGCAAACTTCATCATGTCGATTGCTTCAAACGCGGCCTCTTCGCTGGGAATGATGGAGCATCCGGTGACGCACAAGCGTGAGGTTGACCTCGAGTTGGCCAAACACTGGATTGATATCCTGGGAATGCTGCAGCGAAAAACAAACGGCAACCTGGCGCCTCAGGAAGAGAAGATCCTCGAAAGCCTGCTCGCAGATTTGCGCATGCAGTATGTCTCGCTCACCAGCTCCGCGACGCCAAAGGCATCCGGCGCCTACACCGGCCGCGACATTATCGGCGGCTAACCCTTAAGCGTAGATCGTGAATCATGAATCGTGAATAGTCGGTTCGGCTTTTTACCATTTACGATTCACGATTCACGATTCACGATTTACGAGATGAAACTGACTTTCCTTGGCACCGGCACGTCCACAGGTGTTCCTTCGATTGGCTGCGATTGTGAGACGTGTGCCTCGGATGATCCGCGGGACAAGAGACTTCGCGTTTCAGTTCTAATTGAACACGGTGGCCAGACGGTACTGGTTGATACTTCGTCCGACTTTCGGCAGCAGGCTTTGCGGCACAGGCTGAAACGACTCGACGCGGTCCTGATAACCCATTGTCACGCTGATCATATTTTCGGGCTTGACGACATTCGGCCCTTGAACTTTCGTTATGGCGCACTCGGCGTCTACGCTAATGAGCGGGCCTGGCCGGATATTCGACGCATCTTCAAATACATCTTTGAGCCTTCACACTTCGGCGGTGGGTTGCCGCAAGTTATTCCACACACAGTCATGGCTGGAGCGCCCTTTTGCCTGGGCGACGAGCTGGAGATAACCCCGCTCGAGGTCATCCATGGCCGGCTTCCGGTAATGGGTTATCGCTTTAATGATTTTGCTTATGCGACGGACTTGAGCCTAATTCCGCGGCCCACGCTAGACGCAATGTCGGACCTCGAGGTGCTGGTCCTTGATTGCTTGCGGTTTAAGGAACACCCGACTCATCTGTGGCTGGATAAGGCGCTTGAGTATGTTGAAGAAATAAAACCGCGACGCGCTTACTTCACCCACATGGCCCATGACGTAAAACATGGGCGCGATTCCGCTCGCCTGCCGGAGGGAGTTTCATGGGCGTATGACGGGCTGGTTGTTAGTGATGAGTGATGAATCGTTGCGCAGTGGTCGGTTAATTTTCCATATGTCATTTGTCATTTCTCATTTGCCATTCGAGATAGACGTGCGCTCTCTTCAGTCGTTAGCTCTTCACACGTTAGAGATCATCCCCGCTTACCAACGGAAACGCAGGTTCGGTTCTCAGGCAATGGCAAATGAGAAATGAGAAATGACAAATGGAAAATGATCTGAAACCACGAACTTGACTGATCACAGTAAGCACGTCCGTTATGCGACTCTTCCACGGCACCGACAACGCTGAAATCCAACGCCCGACCGTACTGACCCTTGGTGTTTTTGATGGGCTGCACCTGGGCCATCAACTGATCATGCGCACGGTTGTCGAGAGAGCTCGTGCCCTCGGCGCCGTCCCCACTGCCATCACTTTTGATCCGCACCCGCGCGCGGTGCTGCATCCCCAGTCGTCGCCTCCGCTGCTGCAAACTTTGGATCAAAAAGTAGAAGGTTTTGGCGTCCTCGAAATCGAACAGACTATCGTCGTACGTTTCACTGAAGAGTTCTCGAAAATTCCGGCGGAAGACTTTCTGCGAGACGTTGTGATGGACCGTCTGCATGCCAGGGAAGTTTATTTGGGACGTGGCTTTGCATTCGGCCACAACCGGGAAGGCAACATTGAGCTGCTGCACCAGGTTAGCAAGGAGTTGGGGTTCGTCGCCGGGGAAGTACCGGAAGTTGGTTTGCGTGGCCAGCGCGTGAGTTCAAGCAAGATTCGGGCATTGCTGGTCCAGGGGAAGGTGAATCTGGCGCGCCGAATGCTGGGTCGCCCTTACGGTGTGGAGGGTCGGGTTGAACGAGGAAATGAGCGCGGCCATACGTTGGAATTTCCGACGGCCAACCTGCGTCCCCAGAACCGCGTCATACCTGCGAATGGCGTTTACGTTACTGGAACTCTGATTGACGGGCAATGGCGGCGCAGCGTTACAAATGTGGGGGTGCGGCCGACGTTTGAAACCGGCTCGGAACCTTCGGTGGAAACATTCGTAATGAATTGGGCTGGTGATCTTTACGGCGACGTGATTCGAGTACGTTTTCTTTACCGCCTGCGTAACGAGCAGAAGTTTGACTCGCTGGAATCGTTGAGAACCCAGATTACCAAGGATGTCGACCGGGCCCAGAATTACTTCGAACGTGCGGGAGCCAAACACATGTTGTCAATTCTTTGAGAGATGGTGGTTCAGTTTAGAGTTCGAGCTTTAGCTTGTCCGCACCGCTAAGCCGCAACCTAAAAAGGTTGAACTCTGAACTCCCGGACTCAAAATGAACCAGTACCGGTTGAGAGATGGTGTTGGAGGTTGGACAGGGTTATCCTTGTCAGAACCGGGAGCGATAGCGACCGGGTTGTATTTCCCCAGTTGAGAGCAGGTCGCTACCGCTCCCCGTTCTGACAGTGCAATCGGTTTAGAGGCGGGCGTGGCCCGCTTTTGCATACTTAAGAGCGTGCGATGAAGACAGAGCAATCATTAGTTCCGATTTCTGCGCCTCCCAAAGGGCAGGACGCCAATGGCGGGAGCCACAACGGAGGGCCGACCCGGTCGCGGCCGCCGAAAGTTGACGCGCCGCCTGCGCCACTCAACCATGAGCTCGTCGACCAGATTCTGAAGGGACAGGGGTTGCGGGGTTGGCTGCGCGTGGCCAATATCTCACGTGTGCTCGGCTTGCTGACGCTCTATCTCTTTCTGGATAGCTACGACATTCGCTCGAAGTTTAATCGTCGCACTGCCGAACGGCTGAGAGAAGCCGCGAGTGCGCGCGGCCGCCAGGCGCAGTTTGTACAGTTTTGCCGTGACGTTGTTGGACGCATGCTCGACAGAGTTATCCGAGGGTTGCGGTTTGTTGTTTTTCGCGGCCCCGATGGCTCAACCAGGAAAATGGCGCGACTCGAAAAACAGGCGGTCTGGTTGCGCGAGAACCTGATTGCGCTCGGACCCACCTTCATAAAGATCGGCCAGGCTCTTGGTACTCGCGGTGATCTGCTCCCGCTTTCGTACATAAAGCAACTCTCGATCTTGCAGGATCAGGTCCCGGCGTTTCCTACAGCCGAAGCCTACGCGCGAATAGAGGCCGCCCTCGGCCGCAGTGTGCAAGAAGCCTACGCTGAGATAGATGCCGAGCCCATTGCCGCCGCCTCACTGAGTCAGGTTTATCGAGCTCGCTTGCACGACGGCCGGGAAGTGGCAGTCAAAGTGCAGCGGCCTAACCTCAAAGAAATTATCAGCTTCGACATTGCGATTCTTTACCGGCTGGTGAAATTAGCTAACCGTTTTTTCCCTCGCGCAAATGAAAATGCCGACTGGGAGGGAATGCTGCGGGAGTTTTATCTCACTATCTTTGAGGAGATGGATTACGCGCGCGAAGGGCGCAATGCGGATCGCTTCCGATATAACTTCCGGGATTGGCGAGTGGTCCGCGTGCCAACGATTCACTGGTCACACAGCACTTCACATGTGTTGACCATGGAGTTTTTTCGCGGGACCAAGGTTGCCGATCTGGAAGCGTTGCGCGCACGGGGAATCTCACCCGTAAAAGTTAATCGACTGCTGGTGCGCGCTTATTTGAAGCAGTTGCTTGAAGATGGGTTCTTCCACGCTGACCCGCATCCGGGAAACCTACTGGTGATGGATAGCGGTCATCTTGCCTTCTTCGACTTTGGCATGGTGGGCCGCATCACGCCCCGTCTGCAGTCGCAGATGATCGATGCTTTTTTCCACGTCGTAAGTCGCGACGTTCATGGCCTGGGGCAGGACATTATCAACCTCAACTTCCTGAAGCCTGGCGTCGATCCGGAAACGATTCGCCCCATCGTAGAGGGACTCTTCAAACATTATCTGAATCTGAAACTGGGTGAGGTGAACTTCAAAGAGCTGACTTACGACCTCGCCGAGGTGATGTATGAGTATCCTTTCCGTCTGCCGGCCAACTTCACCTACATTATGCGGGCGCTGATGACCCTGGAAGGAATCGGTATCGTTACCGATCCGGAGTTTAGCTTCTTCGAAACCGCGAAGCCCTATGCGAAAGAGTTTATGCTCAAGCGTGAGGGACGCTTGTTCCGCAAGGTGATCTTCGACAAGCTCACCGGCCGTGAGAACGGCAGCGACCGGATCCAATGGAGCAAGGTTTGGAAGCTGACCAAGATGGCCGCGAACATGTACCTGCGAAATTAAGGGCAACTCACTTGATCGCGTTGAAGAATAGCGGATACGTTGCCAGCGACTGCGCCCGGTACTGGGGACGAAAGCCAAAGAGGATGATTCGTCCCTTGCCCATTGTGACTTCTACTAACGCAGCCTTGCCCCTAATCCGATCGCCTCCGAGTAGCCAGCCAGACAGTAGCGGATCTTTATTCGACGGATAGCGCGCAATGATGCGCAGATTCGACGCCGGCACCCTAGTCTCTTTACCGCTTGCACTGCTGATTACCTCAAACACGGGCGAATCTTCAGCCCAGGCGATCGATTCTTTCGGCATCCCTTTGGCGATCGGATGAGTAGTATCGAGCTCGATGCGCAATATTGATCCAGGCACAAAGAAGTCTGTGCGCGGTATTCCCGCGACCACATTGCGCAAGGGCAACTTGAATTGTTCGATGGCGAAATCCGAAGCTCGGTTCAGAAATACAAGCGTCCCACCCTCTTCGACAAACTCACGCAGAGCCTTCACTCCTGCTTCGCCGACCCCACCGGTTACTTCTGGAGGCATGGCGCCCTCTCGATAGCCATTGAGGATTGTGCGAGGCGCCTGATCAGGAACGAGGATCCAACGGAAAGCATTGGCCAGGTTACCCGCCCGAAGTTGGGTGTCGCTTAATGATTCGTACTCGGTGCATCTACCGAAAACCCATCGTGTCCACCCCTCGTCCATATTCGGCACACTGGAGCGATAGAGCCCAATATTCCTTTTGCCGGTAGGCCCGCAATCTGGTCTGCTCCCGCTAACAGTGACTCGCCGTAGAAACGTACCAACATAAGGCGCCACAAGCGGCTGAACTTCCACATTCATGAGCATAGGCAAGGTATGCGCTGTCACGTCATATGGAGGGATAGGATGGCCTTCCGAGTCGCGGAGATCCGGGTAACGCTGCGCTTCGAGCACTGCCTTTGCGAAGCTACCGTAAGGCTGAGCCAGAGGTACAATTGCCGTCTCGCGGGGAAACCCTGACTTGCCGCCACTATGAGAATCGGTCTCAACCTCGACGGGCGTGCCGACCCTCGGCCAGGCAATCTCGACGCCTGCGGTCTCCAGGAGATTGAGGAGAGGTTCGGTGTTAGTTCCAACCTTGATTTGAAACCCGTAAAGTTCGCCCCGCTTTCGCACCCTAACCGCATCCTTCCCAATCTCATAGAACCTGCGCAACCACCGCTCGCGATTTTGCGAAGCGTGTTGCAAGAGAGTGAAGGCGGCGGTGGTCATGTAGTTTGTAATGTCGCGCAGATGCCAGGGCCCGCCGCGCCAAACAGGTCCAAACTTATCGGATGCCTTTTGCGGGTCGTAACCCTCGCGGGAACGCAACTCTTCAAACTTAACTGTGATGGGCGAAGCGATGCGCGCTGAAGCGGTCTCGGAAAGAATCCGGACTCCCCCGTGATAGTGAGAGTAAGCACGGGCGGGAGTCCAAGCGTCGTAGGTGGAATTCGTCGTGATCCCCTGGAAGCCCCTGGCGCGCAGTTCATCCGCCATCCAGTTGCCCAGCTCCGTGTAGCCCTCGATCAGTTGTTTCGGCACGTTTGGTTCGACGGGTGGCATGTAAGGCGGCAGAAAGAGACGTGAGCCAAACTCTCCCTGTTGATGAATGTCGTGGACGATCTGAGGGTGCCATTCGTTGTGAATCCAGTCGACGGTGATCCTTGTTTCCGCCTGGGTGAAGGCGTACCAGTCACGGTTGTTATCATGGCCTACATACTTGTGGTAAAGCTCGGGCGGGCTTGTGCCTTCGTAAGGAGTGCCGAGTGTTTTGTCGTACCAGTTTTTGACGATATCCACTCCATCAGGGTTGAGTGACGGCACGAGCAGAATAATCGTGTTGCGCAGAATCTCCTGAATTTCAGGTTCGTTCGACGAAGCCAGCCGATGCGCGATGAGCATGCTTGAAAGATATGAACCCACCTCCGTTGAGTGAATGCCACAGGTGATAAGCACAATCGTCTTGCCGCGGGCGATTAGTTCCGCAGCCTTCCGTTCGCGGACACCTGGCGCACCCAGCTTGCGTGGATCTGCAAGCAACTGCTGAATGTTCTTGTATTCCTCGAGACGCGCAAGGTTCTCCGGAGCACTGATTGTCGCCATCACGAATGGCACGTCCATTGTTGACTTGCCCAAAGCCTCAAACTTCACCCGGTCGCTGGCCTGATCCAATTTGTCGAAATATGTGAGCACCTGGTTCCAGCTCGCGAGTTTGCGATCGTCGCCGGGACGGAAGCCCAGGACTTCCTCAGGAGTGGGAATCTGCGCGGAGCTGGTGGCTCTCGGGGCGCGAGTTTGGTTTCGCGCGGCACTGGTTGTCGCAAGTGGGGCCGATTGAAAAACAAACGCCGCGATTAGCAGCAGCAGTAGGAGTGTACGTCTGGACATGTTACGAGTGCCTCGCTTTGAGTTCTGAAGGGACCAAGCAAAGTGTAATCGAAAGCGGGTGGGAAACGTAGGGAGCAAGCTGCGGGATTACGGAGCGCGCATCTTGCCCGCAATGAGCGCCGCCGGCGCGAACAGTTCCTTACGCCCGGCCCGCTGCTACGAATCAGGTTCGGCGAGAAAAGCCTCGCCTCATTGCGGGCAGGATGCCCGCGCTCCAGTCGGCGCAAATAGGTGTAAATTATAGGGTTTTTGGAAGAAACAAAACTTGCCCAATCGCGGTCCACCCGTGTAGAGTACCCGCGTCATTAACCCTTGGGCACTCCCCGTTTTAAAAAAACTCATTCGGAGGTTAACTTCAGATGTCTTCTGAGAGTGGCGGTGCGAATGAATTCCCGGATCGGGTCGGGGCCAAACCTGAGAATCCATTCCTGACGCATTTTCGTCCATATATTCCGTCAGGTGTTCGGATGCGCGAACTCACTCCGCTTCCGCTGATCATCGGAACTTTGCTGGGAATGATTTTTGGAGCCTCCTCGTTATGGTTGGTGCTCAAGGTCGGGCTAACAGTGAGTGCCTCAATTCCGGTGGCGGTGATTTCGATTAGTTTGTTTAGGTTGCTCGGGAAAATCGGCGTTAGGGAAGCCACGATTCTCGAAAACAACGTAGTGCAGACTGCCGGTTCAGCAGGCGAATCGATCGCATTTGGCGTGGGCGTTACGATGCCCGCGATTATGATTCTCGGATTTGACCTCGAGATTACTCGAGTGATGCTGGTGGCCGTGCTCGGCGGACTCCTCGGAATCTTGATGATGATTCCGCTTCGACGCGCGCTCATAGTTCAGCAGCATGGACTTCTGAAGTATCCCGAGGGCACGGCCTGCGCTGAAGTTTTGAAAGCCGGAG
>CAZVHN010000409.1:0-1821 GCA_964626895.1 uncultured Chloracidobacterium sp.
GCTCGGCCAAGGCGGGCGCGGCAGAGAGCAAGGCGACAATGACAAGCACAGCGGCGCGAAACATGGCGTTGATCCTTACCTGATTTTTTGCGTCATGGAGCAGGAATCGCATTTCAACATTCACGCGCTGTCACCTAAAGGGGCCCGGGGATTGATGCAATTGATGCCGGGGACTGGCGCTCGTTTTGGCGTCCGCCGTCCTTTTGATCCAGGTCAAAACATCGCCGGCGGCACACGATTTTTGAAGCAGCTTCTGCAACGATTCAATGGTCGCGTGGATCTTGTTCTTGCCAGTTACAATGCCGGAGAAGGGGCGGTGGCTAAGTTCGGGGGTAGAGTGCCCCCCTACCGCGAGACGCGCAGTTACGTCAAACGAGTTGGCTACCGCTACCGTCAGGCGAGATCACCCGTTCGTAAGGTACCAGGTACTTCACCGAGTGTGGGTGGAATGTGAACGCGTGAGCTCGTTTAAGACGTCGCCCTGGGTGTAGAATTTGAATCCAATGAAATTCCTATTATTGAGAACCATACCCGTACTTGCACTGTGCGGGCTTTTCTTTTCATCGTCGGTAGCTGCTCAACAGCGCTCCGAACCGGCGCTGACTAATGCTGCCGTCGTTAAACTGGTCCGCGCCGGTTTTAAGGAAAAAACGGTTATCGCGATCATTCGCAGCAGGCCTAACCGTTTTGACCTCGATCCTGATCGCTTGATCGACCTGAAGCGCAACGGAGTCACCGAGAACATCATTCTCACAATGCTGGCACTCGACGAATCCTTCTTGACAGATGACGATTGGAGCGATGATTCATTTTTCAAACGGAAGGGCAAAGCTGCTGAAAATGTCGGAGGCGACCCACAGGGTGGTGACTCTGAAATCTTCGGATCGAGTGGCGGATCCAAGGGCCAGACAAGCGGACGGGGAATGAGCGGATCCAATCAGGGTGAAACCACAACGACGGGAAGCGCCACAGTCCGGATTATTCGCCCACCATCCGAAGCCGGCGGTGCGCCACTGAAACTCGAGAAAACACCTACCCTCACTAACGATTCGATTATCAAGCTCGTGGAGGCAGGTTTCTCTGAGGGCACGATCATCAAAAGAATCGAAGACTCCCCAGCCGACTTTGATTTGTCCCCACCCAAACTAGACGAACTACGCAAGCGTCGAGTCACGGACCCAATTATCACGGCGATGATCGCTGCCATGGACGACTCAGGTTTGAAGATAGGCGGCCCCGCCAGAAGCGGGGACAACTAGCCGAATGTTGGGCAAGTTCTCTATCAGCGCCTCATTTGCTCTCAGGCTGAAGCTCGCCCTTTGTCTCGCCGCGTGCTTCGCAATCGCAAGTCCCCCGTCAGCTTACGCGCAGAACGCCCGAGCCACGCCCTCGCCCACTCCTCAAGTAAAGCAGGACGAACAGGACATAGATCCCGACGATGTTATCTCAGTCACCACGACCGAAGTGTTATTGCCGGTGACGGTTCGTGATAACACGGGCCATCTGGTCCCTGGTCTAACTCGCGCGAACTTCCGCGTTTTTGAAGATGGTGTTGAGCAACCTCTCAGTGACTTAGGTCTGCGACAGGTTCCAGTGGATGTGGTGCTCCTGGTCGATGCTTCGTCATCTGTCTCGGACAATTTGGATGATTTTCGCCGGGCCGCCGAGGGCTTTGCTGCGCACCTCGCGGCTAACGATCGGATTAGCTTAATTCAGTTCGACGACCGCGTCCTGTTGCTGCAGGATTGGACCAAGAGCATTGCGCAGTTGCGACGCGCGCTTCGTCGCGTTGCCCCCGGAATGTTCACCCGATTCAACGAT
>CAZVHN010000410.1:0-9195 GCA_964626895.1 uncultured Chloracidobacterium sp.
AAGAGCAACGCGCCGTCCGTCCGGTGAGATGTCTCCGCCAGTAATTATGCCGCCGAGCAGACTCGGAATGTTCAGGTCACCAAGACGCTTAAGTGTGATGGGCCTGTCAGACTTCACCGGTCCCGGAGCTTCATAGATCCCCGGATTCGCGAAAGCTACTTTGGTGACGATGAAGATACTGCCGGTCCCGGGATGGACCATCAGGGTCTCTGCGTCGTGCTTTCCGTCGGGATATCGCAGGCGGATAGCTTCCGCACTCCCCGTCAATCGTGGTTTGCTTCTTGTTGGGGAGGTATCAGCGACAGTAATCATCGGCTCAGGAACACGATACACAACTATCTCGGAACGCTGTTCGCTATTGTCTCCAATGTCGCCGATGTAAAGATAACTTTGATTGCGCTCGGGGCCGGGGCCGGCGGCAATATCTTCCCAATCACGCGCAAATGCATCGGCGACGCGCCAAACTCCCTTTCGATCACCTCGACTATCGAAACCATAGATGAAAGGGCCGTCACCTGAATCGTTGTGCGTCCAGAAAAGACCCGGGGTGGATCTTGATGCCACAAGGCCGCTGCTTTCCTTGATCGCAGGGTCTTTTAAGACCGCTAGTCTTTTTGCCGGTCCGTAGGTTTCGGTAGTGCTTCTTGCAGTGCGCGGGGACGCAGTGGGAGTTGCCGGCCGAGCCTTCGCTCTTTGCGGTATCGGCGCCTGCTGGCAGGAAGTCGTGGCCAGCAAACAAGCGAGCAAGGCGAACCTACCACTGCGCATTAATATAAACTCCCTACGAATGGTGCGATCACGTCGGCCACTTATGTGCCTGGCTCTGTGAGAACCCCGACCGGTAGCGACCGGCCATGTCAGAACGGCGAGCGGTAGCGACCCAGTCTCAACTGGGGCTAATACAACCCGGTCGCTACCGCTCGCGGTTCTGACAGGCGAGGGCTTCGCTTGCTACTTCCTTATCGTCAAAATGGAACACTTCGCGACCGATGATCTGGTAGTCTTCGTGCCCTTTGCCGGCAATCAATACCAGGTCCTGGCTGCGAGCTTGGGCGATCGACTCGTAGATTGCTTCGCGCCGATCCGCTATTTTCTTATACGGTTTTCCAGTCTTCTGAATGCCCAGTTCAGCATCGGCGAGGATTTGTTCCGGATCTTCGGTGCGCGGGTTGTCGGAGGTAAGGATTACGACATCGCTCAAACTGCCGGCGGCCTCTCCCATAGGTGCGCGTTTGGAGGAGTCGCGATCCCCACCGCAGCCAAAGACCGTGATGATTCGGCCCTTCGTCACGTCTCGGGCTGTTTTCAGCACGTTCAACAGCGCGTCATCTGAGTGCGCATAGTCGACCACCACCGCGAAGTCTCCCGAGTGCACCACCCGTTCAAAACGTCCGGGCGCGCCTGTGCAGTGCGCCAGTGCACCTGTGATCAAGTCGAGGTCATATCCCAAAGCCAGCCCGCTCGCCAACGCCGCCAGTGTGTTGTAGACATGCGGTGGGCCAACTAAAGGCGAAACGAATTCTCGATCGCCGGACTGCGTGTGGAGATCGAATCGCATTCCCTCCAGTGAAAACTTAGTATTGCGAGCGGTGACGTCAGCCTCGGCGTTCAGCGCGTAACGAATGACTTGCAGGCCCTGGCGCTCGAGGTCACCCGCCAGTTCAACTCCGTACGAGTTGTCTACATTAATCACCGAAGTCTTCGGTTTGCTTCCCAGCCGCCCGTCGAACAAACGGCGCTTCGCATACCAGTAGTTCTCCATTGTGACGTGGTAATCCAGGTGATCACGCGTCAGGTTGGAGAAGACCGCCACCGCATACTCGAGTGCGTCACAACGATGGAAGTCCATTGCCTGCGAAGAACACTCCATCACAGCGGTGCGACAACCTAAGTCCACTGCCTGGCGTAACAATCGGTGCATGTCTGTGGCTTCAGGAGTTGTTCGTTCGGCCGTGCGACGTTCGTTGCCGATACGGTATTCGACAGTTCCTGTCATGGCGACCGGCTCGCCGGCGGCTTCCGGGATGGATGCGATCAGATAGGCGGTAGTCGTTTTACCATTGGTGCCGGTGATACCCACTAGTTGTAGTTCGCGCGAAGGATGATGATGACCTTCCGCAGCTGCGTGAGCCATGGCGCGGCGCACGTTTTCGACTTGCAACCAGGCGCCCGGAAAATCCTGAGGTCGCTCATGTTCGGAAATAACCCCGACAGCTCCGGCGGCCATCACCTGTGGAACAAACCTGTGCGCGTCAAGCAGCGCGCCACGAATGGCTACAAACAAGACGCCTGGGCCAGCCTGCCGCGAATCGTGCGTGACGTCTGTCACGAGAACATTCTGATCGCCGGTTAGGCTCGCGCCGGTTGCGGCGGCGATTGTTTTTAGTGTTATGGGTTGGACAGCCACAGTAGTTTGATTCTACGCACGCGTTGGTTGAAAGTCACATGCAGTGTTGAAAAGTGCTGATAAGGTTGCCGGAACCAGACAAGGTGCAAGTCAACCATAGAACCGAGTAGCGTAGAAGCTGTGTGAAAACCCATAAGGAACCTACGGTAATTTGCAGGTCGGGAAGGCGGACCCTGTCCCCGCCTCAAGCTTGAAAGCCACTAAGCGTAAGAGCGGGGACAGGGTCCGCCTTCCCGACCTGCAAATTAGCGGGACTTGAGCCGTCTCTTCTTTTGGCGATCTGGACAAGCCTCCGGCTAATGATTACGATGCCTCGCTCGAACAGCCCAATCCAACGGTGAAATGATGCTAACCAGAATTTCAGTTAGCCTAGGCCTGGCAAGTATGCTTCTCTGCTCTGCTCTCCCGATTGGCACGACAGCTTCAGTCGCGCCATACGACATCCTTATCAAAAACGGGCAGATCATTGACGGCTCAGGGCGACCTGGTTACACGGCGGACCTGGCGGTCAAAGGCGACCGCATCGTGCGGATTGGTAATCTGAAAAATGCGAAGGCCACTCGAGTTATCGATGCCCGTGGACTCGTCGTTGCCCCGGGCTTCATCGACATGCTGGGCCAGTCGGAAACCTACGTGCTAATCGACAACCGGGCAATGAGCAAGGTAATGATGGGAGTGACCACTGAAATTACCGGCGAAGGTGAATCGATTGCGCCGATTAATGAACGCTTGATAAAGGAGCAGGAAGATTTCAACCGACGCTACAACCTCACAGTAGACTGGCGCACGCTTGACGAATATTTTCGTCGGCTCGAGAAGCAAGGCATCGGAGTTAACATGGGAACGTTTGTCGGCGCCACCCAGGTGCGTGCGTACGTTATCGGCTTCGATAACCGACCGCCCACTCCTTCCGAGTTGGAACAAATGAAACGGCTCGTAGGCGAGGCAATGGAGGATGGAGCGCTCGGACTTTCGACCTCACTTCAGTACGTCCCGGCTCGCTTTGCAAAGACTGACGAGATCATTGAGCTCGCCAAGGTCGCCCGCCGGCATGGCGGCATCTATGCCACCCATCAGCGCAGCGAAGCCAACGCTCTCGATGAATCACTCGAAGAAGTCTTTGAGATAGCGCGGCGGGCACGGATCCCCGTCGAAATCTGGCACCTGAAAACTGCCTACCAAAAAAACTGGGGCCGCATGCCCGAGGTTCTTGAGAAAATCCGGAAAGCCAGGGCGCAGGGTTTAGACATCACAGCCGATGTCTATCCCTATATTGCCGGAAGCACCTCTCTAAGCGCGTGCCTCCCGCCCTGGGCGCTCGAAGGCGGAACGGAAAAAATGCTCGGACGCCTCCGCGATCCCCAGACGCGCGAACGTCTTAAGAAAGAAATCTCAACTGACTCGAAGGAGTGGGAAAATATATACCTGGGCAGCGGTGGCGCGAGCGGGGTCTTAATCGGCTCAGTTATTACTCGCAGTCTGGAGTGGGCACAGGGTAAGCGGGTTTCCGAGATCGCTACTGAACAACAGAAGGAGCCGCTGGATGCAGTCTTTGATCTTATCCTTGCTGACCACGGGCAGACCGGCGCGATCTATTTCATGATGAGCGAGGCGGATTTGCGCGCTGCAATGCGCGCACGCTTCGTTAGTTTCTGCACCGACAGTGGTGCCCGGGCTACCGACGGGCCACTCGCCGGAGCGAAATCGCATCCGCGTGGTTGGGGCAGCTATCCGAGGATTTTGGGTCGTTACGTTCGAGAAGAGCGTTTGCTTACACTGGAAAAGGCGATTCAGAAAATGACCGGCATGCCGGCAACCAGAGTCGGCCTCCGCGATCGCGGATTTCTACGCGCAGGCATGTTCGCTGATATTACCGTCTTCGACCCCCAAAGCGTGATTGACCGGGCCACGTTCGAAATGTCGAATCAATACCCTCAGGGCATTCAATATGTAGTCGTCAACGGCCAGATCAGCGTCGACGAAGGACAGCGAACCCTGGCTCTTGCAGGCCGACCAATCCGGGGGCCGGGCTATCAAAAATAAGTCCAGTGTCCAACGTCCAATGTCCAATGTCTGTTTCGCGATAGTCAATTTGAACTTGGAGACTTCGGATTTTGGACGTTGGACTTTTGGACTAGTGGCCTGTATCAAAGGCTTCGCTAGCGACTTCTCATTCACACCCTGCTTCTGAAGCAGGGTGCGAATGACGGTAACGTGTCTCCCTCAGGACGGTCCACTAGCTTAGCTAGACCGAACCCGTGATCTTGCGATACTCGTCCTCGTTCCAGGCTCTCATGGTCTCGGTTTGAATGTTCCCCTGAGATCCCAGTGACAGCAACGCACGCGCCACGCTGTCATCATCCCGCCCTTCAAGAATACAGACGAGATCGTAACGGCCCATTGTCAGGTAAGTGTCTTTGATTTCCACACCGAGTTTCTTGAAGGCCTTGCGACCTGCGTCCAGCCGTTTCGGGCTGTCCTTGACCTTCGCGATCCCTTGCTCGGTCCAACGCATCAATGCAATGTAGGTTGGCATCTTGATTCTCCTTTCGGGAATGTCTATCAAAGTTTAGAGTCCAATGTCCAATGTCCAAGGCCCAATGTCCAACTCCAATGTCCAATGTCCAAGATCTAATGTTCAGGCGCAAAGGCCCAGTCATTGACACACACGACGTTGGACTTTGGACATTGGACGTTGGACTGTCTCGTCACACCTTGATGAAAATCTTCCGTCGGTAAAGTATCCACATCAGTCCCAGCCACAGCAAAATAAAAGCGATCGCAAAAGCCAACGACGCTACTTTTGGCGTGGCCCACCATTCGAACAAACTCGAGTAGATCAAGCTCTTGAGCGGCGGTCGCGAACCATCCACCAGGGGTATCTTAATAATTCCCATCAGCTTGGCCATGATGCCCGAACCCACGAAAAGCGCAATCGCGTTGACGCCGAAAACCACAAAAGGCTTGACCCAGGCGCGATAGTCTTTGATGTCGATCAGCCAGTAACAAAACGCCAGGAACTGCAAGGCCAGGCCGCCCGTGAATAAGACATACGAACTCGTCCATAACGACTTGTTGATGGGAAAGAAAGGGTGCCAGGCCCACCCGAAAACCAGGCAAACCATTCCGACCACAAACATCCCGGCGACTTTCTCGTAGTCTGACTTGGTCGTACGCAGCCACCCTCCAGTAAGCACCCCTAACAAAGTGGTAGCCAGCGCTGGAATCGTGCTCAGCAATCCTTCGGGATCGTAAACCTTGCCTTGTGACCAGATATGGCTCCCCAGAACAACGCGGTCGATAAAAGAAGCAACGCTTCCTTCTTTGCTCAAATCACCGGTGGCGAAACCGGGCGCACTTAGTCGAGCCATCAGCAGCCAGTAGACCAACAGCAACGCCGCCACGATTACTATTTGAGTTCTAACCCTGGTCTTGAGAAAGATAATTGAAGCGAGCAGGTAACACACCGCAATTCGCTGCAGCACGCCGGGAATCCGAATTGTCGACAGGTTGAAAAAGGGGAACCCGTTAAGAAATAGTCCCAGCCCGAAAATGATCAGCGTCCGCTTGATCACCTTCAGGTAGAGATCCCTTTGAGTACCGCCCGCATCGACACGTCTTCCGAAAGCCAGGGGAATCGCCACACCCACGATAAAGAGAAAGAACGGGAATATGAGATCGGTTGGTGTCCAGCCGTGCCACTCCGCATGTGCCAGCGGCCAGTAGATGTGGCCCCATGATCCGGGATTGTTAACCAGGACCATCCCGGCGATTGTGAGCCCGCGGAACACATCCAGCGAGATCAGCCGATCAGTTGCACCCCGTGTTAGAGTGTTTGTCATCGAGACGACCGATTAGCGACTATAGTTGAATGTAGATACAGTTTGGGCCCGCAAGACGGACCTCCTTTTAACTGAAAACGAGTGCGCAACAACGGTCGGGCGCACTATACGCGCATTAGAGCAGATTAGGTGAGGAATCAGATTGTCGTTAATGCTTGAGGAAATTGCGGAACAGCCGGAAGCACTCGTTCGCACGATTGAGGCCGAGCGTACGAAGATTAGCCGGTTAGGGAAGTTCCTAAACAACCGCGACATCGACCTAATCGTACTTGTGGCGCGCGGCAGTTCGGACAATGCGGCACTATTTGGTCGCTACCTGCTGGAAATTAAGACAGGCATTCCGGTTTCGCTTTCCGCTCCCTCGGTCCATACTCTCTACAAAGCCAAACTGAAACTGCAGCATGCCTTGGTAATTGGTGTATCTCAATCGGGTGAGGGCGAGGACATCAACCTGGTACTGGAAAACGCCCGGAATTGTGGAGCGTATACTGTCGGCATCACCAATGAGCCAGCATCCTCGATGACACACATCGTTGATGAAACTTTGGTGATGCATGGCGGGCGCGAGCGGTCAGTTGCCGCCACCAAAACATTTACCGGACAGATGATGCTGTTTTATATGCTGGCAGCAGAACTTGGCGGCGGCTCGCCCAATTTATCCTACGAGGCAATCCCCGAGTTTGCGGCCAGGGCGCTCGAGCAGAAGCCTGCCCTGCTTGAACTTGTCCAGCGTTATGTCTTCATGGAGAATTGCGTTGTGGTTGGTCGCGGCCTGGCTTATGCGAATGCGTACGAGTTGGCGCTCAAGCTAATGGAAACGTGTTACGTGGTAGCGGAGCGGTTTTCCTCGGCGGATTTTTTACACGGACCGCTGGCCATGGTTGAACGCCACTTCCCGGTGATCTTGTTCGCGCCACCGGGCGTGATGCTGCCGGGAGTCAAACACCTTATCGGACGTCTAAAGGAGCTGCATGCAGACACGCTGGTCATCACCGGGGACCTCGAAGCTGCGGCCGCCTGTTCGCGCGCGATCATTATGCCCCGTGAGATTGACGAGTTTCTTGCTCCTATACCTTACATGATCCCCGGCCAACTGTTTGCTGCGCTGCTGGCTGAGGCTAAGGGTTTGGATCCGGATGCTCCCAGGTCGTTGTCGAAGGTAACCAGGACGTTGTAATGTTTATGCGATTTTATTCGATTTCTAAAATGAAAGCAGCAAGATCTGCGTCATGAATATTGAACTGAAAGACAATTCTCACGGTCCTGTATATGCTCAAGTGCGACAGGAGATCGAAAGTCAAATTCAAGGTAACCAGATTGCTTCGGGGGAAGCCCTGCCCTCCCCTGCCGCGCTGGCCAAGAAACTCTCAGTCGATCGCGGTGAGATTCAGCGTGCTTACTTCGAACTGGAGCGCGCCGGGCTGGTTAAGAAAGAAACTGGGAAAGACTTTCTTGGACAGGCTAAGACGACCTACCGGGTGGCGTGAAAGGATCCCCTCGTCTTGAACGCGCGCCCCTGCAACAACGTTTGTTCAAACACGATCCACGAAATCACACGAAATGACACTAACAAGATTTCGTTTTGGTTCGTGTGATTTCGTGGTTTGTGACCCGCGTTGTGACGAAGATAAACACACGTGATATTCTTTTCGCTATACCGACTAAGTATTTTAAGAGAGTGCGAAAGTGGCGGAATTGGCAGACGCGCCAGACTTAGGATCTGGTACCGAAAGGTGTGGGGGTTCGAGTCCCCCCTTTCGCACCAAAAGGCAGTAGGCAGACGGCAGTAGGCAGTCGGCAGTAAGCTGCAGGAAAGACAAGCGGGCAGGATGCAGCAGGTGCGATGGATTCTCTAGAGAAAGAAGGTCGCCCGTTCGATGCTTCGAGGTTTTCGAACGGGCGTTACGATTAATGAAGACAGAACTGGTTGATGTTTCTCCGACACGCAAGGAGATCAAAATCGAGGTTGAGCCGGAAGTAGTGCGCGCAGCTTTCGACCGTATTAGTGATCGCTACGCCAAGCAAGCGAGTGTTCCGGGCTTTAGGCGTGGACATGCACCGCGCGCCGTGGTGCGCACTCGCTTCAAGAGTGAGATTCGCGGCGACGTATTGCGCGAGCTGATACCGGATGCCGTCAACAATGCAATCGAAAAACACGAACTAGCCGCCATCGGCGAACCGGACGTTCATCTCGACACTAACGAGGCTTTAGAGCGAATCGGCGAGGATGCGATTTCGTTTCACGTAGGTGTCGAAGTTCTGCCAAATGTTGAGCTGGGAAAATACAAGGGCATCGAGGCCACCCGCCGGATACGGCCGGTCAGCGACGAAAACACCAACCGCATGGTGGAAGGACTTCGCGAAGCTTCCGCTGCTCTGCAACCAGTTGAAGACCGCCCGGCGGTGACGGGAGATACGGTCACGGTGAGTTTCCAGGGAAAGTTCATCGACCACCCTGAAGACGAAGACATCAACGTCGAAGATGTCGACGTAACTCTGGGCGGCGCAGGTGTGCAACAGGAGTTCACTGATAACCTAACCGGCGTAAAGGCCGACGACGAGAAGACGTTTGTTGTCGATTATCCCGAGGATTTCTCGTCGAAAGGCCTGGCGGGAAAGAAGGTTGAGTACAAAGCGAAAGTAAGCGCGGTGCGCGTTAAGGAACTTCCCGAACTGGACGATGAATGGGCCAGAAGCCTGGGCGATGAGTTTGGCTCAGTGGAAACTCTGCGGGCGAAGATTCGCGAGGACCTGGAAAAACGCGCCGGCGCTGAGGCCGACAATCGCTTGCGCAGTGAACTAATGCGCAAGCTTTTGCAAGCACACCAATTCGAAGTGCCTGAGAGCCTGGTCGAACATCAGACTCAATACCGTCTCGAAAGTGTTGTGCGCGACATGATCGGACGAGGCATCGATCCTCGCAGTCAGGAGTTGAACTGGGAAAGC
>CAZVHN010000411.1:0-3328 GCA_964626895.1 uncultured Chloracidobacterium sp.
CGCGGAGAACTGGGCAGATGGAAACCTCCCGGCTGGCGTACGCGTTGATTGTAATTCTCGAATTCGGGAATCACTCGAGCGATCAGCTCTCGGATGCGGTCGTAGTCCGCGATTAACCCTTCCCAGTCAACCGCGGTGCGGTGTCGGAGTGTTGCACGAGCAAGACGCGAGACGATCGCAGGCTCGCTAAGCAGCTCTGGTGATGCCGGTGGCAGAAATCCGCGGGAGGCCTGCACCACAGCCATCGAATTTTCGGTCGTCACAAACTGCGGTCCAGTGGCTTGCCGATCAACTTCTGTGCGACCAAGACACGGCAGAATCAGCGCCTGCTCGCCTGTTATCAAATGTGCCCGGTTTAGTTTGGTTGAGACGTGCACGGTCAGGCGGCACCGCCTAAGGGCCTCAGCCGTGTACTCGGTGTCAGGAGTCGCGGAAAGGAAGTTTCCACCCATCGCGAAAAACACCTTGCCGCGGTCGCCATGCATCGCCTGAATTGCCTGGACCGTATCCAGCCCGTGGTTCCGCGGCGGCTCAAAGTTGAGCTCCGTTCCCAGTCGATCGAGAAACGTATCTGTCGGCCGTTCCCAGATGCCCATCGTGCGATCCCCCTGCACGTTGCTGTGACCGCGAACGGGACACAACCCTGCACCTGGCTTTCCGATCTGGCCGCGCAGCAACATCAGGTTTACGATCTCCTGGATGTTGGCCACCGCGTTCTTATGCTGAGTTAGTCCCATGGCCCAGCAGAAGATCGTGCGCTCTGAAACGATAAAAATCCTGGCGGCTTCCTCGATCTGTGACTTGGAAATATCGCACTGTTGGATGATGTCTTCCCACTCAGTCTCACGAACAGCATCCGCAAACTCGGCAAAACCAGTCGTGTGTTTTTTGATGAAGTCCTGGTCGAGAACACCACCGCCAGAACGGTCATCTGCTGCCAGAACCTCTTTCATGATCCCTTTCAGCAGTGCGACGTCGCCATTGATCCGCACCTGGAGAAAAAGATCCGCCAGTTGGGTTCCCCCGCCCAGCCACCCGAGCACGTCTTGCGGATGTTTGAAGGTCGACATCCCAGCTTCCGGAAGCGGATTGACATGCACGAGGGTGCAGCCATTCTTCTTGGCCTTCTCGAGCGCGGAGAGCATGCGCGGATGGTTTGTGCCGGGGTTTTGTCCAATCACAAAGATCGCCTGGGCCAACTCGAAGTCTTCCAGCGTCACGGTTCCCTTGCCGGATCCGATGGTTTCAGTCAACGCCCAGCCACTCGATTCATGGCACATGTTGGAACAGTCCGGCAGGTTGTTGGTGCCAAACTGCCGTACGAAGAGTTGATACAGAAAAGCCGCTTCGTTGCTCGTGCGACCCGAGGTATAGAAGATTGCTTCGTCGGGATGAGCGAGCAGGTTTAGAGCTTCGGCGATTAACTCAAAGGCGTTATCCCAGTTGATGGGTTGGTAATGCGTGGCACCCCGGCGAAGGACCATTGGACTAGTAATGCGTCCCTGTTTTCCGAGCCAGTAATCGGATTTGTAGGAAAGATCTGCGACGCTCCAATGACTGAAGAACTGGGGCGTAACGCGTTTGGTGGTGGCTTCATCCGCCACATGCTTGGCGCCATTCTCGCAGAACTCAGCGTGGGATCGCGCTTCGTCGGGCTCTGGCCAGGCGCAACCCGGACAATCGAATCCTCCCTGCTGATTGAGTTTCAGGAGGGCGCGCAATCCGCGCACGGGCCCCATTTCGTTCCAGGCGCTTTTAACTGCTGAAACAATTGCCGGCACGCCGCCCGCTGATTTGCTGAGCGGTTTTATCTGGACCAGGTCGGCTTCTTCGGGAGGCTGTGCGCGGGGCTGTGCGGTCGCAAACTCGTGATTTGGCAACTTGGCTAGCAACTTGTCTGGCATCGATGCCTAATTCTATTTGCTCGTTGTGCAGGTTACAACTAGCTGGGGTCGCTGCCGTTTAGCAAGCGCACCGTTTGACCGACAGTGAGGCGCCCTGGCTGCAACACGCGAGCATAGACGCGCGAGTAGCCGGGATGAACTTTCTGCGAGATGCGTTGATACTTCCCGTCGGCAAAAGCGTTCTCGATGGAATTGCAGGGCGAGGTATAGGTGGTTATTTCGATCAGCACCTCCTCGCCCAGGGCCAGCCTTTGGCCAGGCGTCATGCGATCCCAGTCGAGTCCGGAGATCGTTACATTTTCCCCGACCGCTCCGGGGAAAATCGAGTGGCCCTCAGACTGCAGTTCGAGGATACGATCCAGAGAGAAAAGACACAGCGCTCGTTCAGGCCCCCCGTGAATCTCCGGAAAATTATGGTCGTCGCCAATTAGACCTAACTCGGTGACCACTGCCTCGCGTAGTGCCAGCTTGGGGAGACCGCCAAGAGAACAGTTCAATTGAAAAATTCGGGCGTGCATGGTTAGCGACTTCGGTTTACCGACGATACAGACGCCTGCAACTTGCGTCAACTTGGGATAGCGCTGAGTTTAGGTTGATGCTGCGAGAGTAATACAACTCAAACAGTCCGGCTTGGCGGACGGCTGATAATAGCCCAGCACTTGAGTGCTGGGATTGACGTTAGAAAATCTCAGCTAGTCCGGCTTGGCGGACGGCTGAACGATGAAGGAACAGTTGATATTTGACGAGTCTTAACTCAGTCGTCCGCTTCACGGACTAAGAAAATTTGCGATGACCAGCCCAGCACTGAAAGTGCCGGGCTATTGTCAGTCGTCCGCCTGGCGGACTGGTTGAGTGGTATTAGTCCGCACTCTCAATCCAAATTGGCCTCCTACCCAACTTGGAAACCATTTGACTTACGCGGCGCATTTAGCTTAAAAGCTTTCTGCTCCTCTTTTAATGAATTCTAAGAACCAGGACTTCGGTTCGACATAAAGCCGGTGCGCCTTCCGGGCGGGGTCCCCACGCGGGCAGCCCGCGTGGGGTGCTAACCATCGCCACGCGACATTCTCTTCAAACAGACCTGAGGAACCCGAGATGAATCGACACCTTCTCCTTCGCGCCACTCTTTTGTTCACTGTCATAGCTGCTGCGGCACCTATCTTAACAAATGCCCAGGTGAAGCCTGCCCGCGATCCCAACCAGCCGGTGGACGAGGAATACTCGAAGAAGATTCGCGAGTATACAACCGAGACCTTTTTCAACTCGCCTTTGACCGATTATCTCCCGGCCTCTCCAAACGTGCCTACGCCGAAGGCCGTCCTCGGAGATGTCGCCGGGGCGCCGGGGAAGTTGCCCTACGCAGCGGAAGTTTATAGCTACATGCGAATGCTGGAGAAAGCGAGCCCGCGCGTTAAAGTTTATTC
>CAZVHN010000412.1:0-7292 GCA_964626895.1 uncultured Chloracidobacterium sp.
AGACTTGCGGTTTCTCTGATGATCTCGACCGAGCAGTGCGCGCGCGCTGAGACTGCCGCGGAGACGCTGCCCAGGAGTAAGCGGTCTATTCCTCGCACGCCCTTCGCGCCGACGAAAATGCAATCCGCTGCCCAGCTTTCCGCTTCTTCGACGACTTCATCCTTAGGGTTGCCTCTCCTGATGATTACTGCTGCATCAAGTCCAGCGGAGCGGAGTTTCTCGGCTGCTGGTTCGAAGATTTGCCTGACATGATCCCACTTGTCTTCATCTCCCACCTCGATCCATTTCACTACTGACGGCTGAGATGGATCTGGAGTAATCACCATCACAGTATCGACCACTGCCACCAACCGCACTTGAGTTCCAGTGGGCCACTCGCGTCTGTAAACGACGTCCACCACTGCGTCGGAGTGCGGCGAGCCATCTACGCCGATAACAATCCGAAGGGGAGAGTCGGTCTCCCCGCGCCGAGCACGAGCAACGCGCACAGAGCAACTCGCCTCGTAAAGAACTCTTTGTGAGACGCTACCAAGTATCAGCCTTCCGCCCAGTACAGAGTGGCCGTGTGCCCCGACTACTACCAGATCCGGCTTCCACGCGTCGGCTTTCCTGATAAGCGCCCACGCGGGTGAGTCGGCGAAAGCCTCGTGGCGGACACTCCATTCAGGAAAGCTCTGCTGTATTTGCTCGCTCGCACGCTTCGCCAATGATTCTGCTTCTGCTACGGCGCGCTCCGCGCGTTTGTGAGCAAGTCGGACACCCGCCGGCGCGTACATCGGAAAGGTGTTATCGACCTCTTCATTGATCGGCGGGGGCAGAACAACGTCGGCGAGACACATGACCATTGCTTCAGCCGTTTTGGGCAATCCTGCTCGTCGCAGATCCTCGACCGCCGCATCAGAGCACTCAGAGCCATCGTAGGCGACAAGTATTTTCATCCGTTCGTTCATGCGCTTACCCCAGTTGGAATGTCGACTAGTGTCCTAATTTCAGGTTTTTCTCCGTGCCTTCTCCGGGGCTCTGGTTTGCGCTCTCTGCTCCAGAGGAGCGAGATGTATATGGACTAAAGCCTTCAACCTCTTCTGGCTCCTTTTAGGAGCCAAATGTTGCTGTTCCCCAAAGGGCAAGATTGCGCTCCAAACGGAGCGCCTGAATCTCTTAAGAACATATGGGCTATAAACATTTTGTCCCTCCGGGACCAAAGCGTTCCTTACCGCCCGGGCAAAGCGTTGTGACTATCCGGTGGTCGCCGATACCAGCGGCGAATGCTTCATAGGGTATCTCAAGCTTACCTGAAAGGTTGCGCACGCTGCCAGCAGTCAAAGCAGAACGCGATGGCTGGATCAAACTCGAGTTTTGGGTCCTCTATCCATCTGCCACATTTGCTGCAGTTGCCGTACGAACCTGACATTAATCGATCGAGCGCGTCGTCGATCTTGCATAACCGCGCCTGAAGCAGCTCCCGGTGCCAGTTTGCCGTGCGCATGGCGTCCTCTTTCGACATCCCCTGCGCTCCCGGCTGAGCTTCAACACTTGGTCGAAACTCTTTGAGCAGTGCTTCGCAAATGTCCTCTCTTTCGGAGTGCAGACGGTGCCACACAAGCCCACCATTTTCAGCGACAGAATTGTCAATTGCGAGAATATACGGATTGGCGCTCATCGTGATTACCTCCATTAGTTTTCCGTGGTCTTACGACTTCGACGGAGCAGTACGCGCGCGCGGCGACCGCGGCCGATACGCTGCCAAGTACAAAGCGTTCGAAGGGATTGCCGAAGCCGATCGAGCCGACAAAGATGCAATCGGCGCCCCATTCTTTTGCAGCTTCCACCAGCACGAGCTTTGGATCGCCCTCGCGAATTTCGGTTAAGACTTTTAACTCGGACTGCCGCAATTGCTGAGAAGAGTTCTCCAATATCTTTTTCAGCCATTCGCGATCGGCTTGATTACTCTCTTCAATAGTCTTTGCAACGGGCGGAATAAACTGTCCGACAAAGGTCGGAGTCAGTGGGTCGTTCACTGCGATTACACGAACCTGGCTCTGGAGTGGCCAAACGCGTGACTCAACCTCGCGCACCGCAGCTAGGCTGGCCGGCGAGCCGTCCACACCAACAACGACGCGGACCGGCGTATCGGGCTCTTCAACCCGACCCCGACCAACGCGCACTGAACAGCGAGCATGAGTCAACACCCCCTGTGAAACGCTTCCGAGTACAAACCGCCCCCATGTTGAGCGTCCATGCGAGCCGACCGCGATCAAATCCGGCTGCCACTCGTCTGCTTTCATAGTCAGCTCTCGGGAAGGGGAGCCAACCGAAGCCGCGGCGGCTATTTCCCAACCGGGGAAATTTGCTCGTAGTCGAACCACAGCACGCTCGGCGAGAGACTGTGCGTCTTCCATTGCTGCGGAGCCCTTGGCATAGACCCGTTTCATGTCGGCAGGCACGTGCACTTCGCGCGCCCGTTCTAAAATCTCGTAGCTCGACGGTGGTGGCGGAGGCAGCCAAATTTCGGTCACAGACATAACCAGCGCCTCAGCTACGGGCGGCAAGCCCGCTCGCTGCAGATCGTCGAGCGCTGCTTCAGCACAGTCCGAGCCGTCGTAACCTATCAAAATCTTCATCTTTTGAGTCACAGTGCTCCTTTCTCTAAATGGAAAATGTGAGGACCAACAGCTATTAGGAATGCACAGCCTCCCAGTATTTCTCTTGTGCTCGCTTTGCCCAACTCCAGAAACGGCCTTGCCTCACAGTCGCTGGTTCATCGACCCAGAGATCCTTGTGAAAGTAAATGCTGTCGGCGCCACCTTCATCAATGACCAGCCGCATATCATGAATGTAACTTGAGACAGGCTCATGGCCTCCGATTTCAGCGGCCAGGTTTGCCGCCGCAACGCTGGCCTGCCGTACGGCCATATGACCCATCTTTGGCCCGCTAAAGTTTACGCAATCGCCGACAGCGTACATTCGCTCTAACCCAAAGACGCGCATTGCCGCGTTGACATTGATGTACCCCTCTTCGTTGGTAATGCCCAGATATGACGCTGCACTGGACCCTTGGAAAGGTGGCAGCAGCATCAGCAGGTTAAAGTTGATAGCGTGTCCGTTGCTGGTTATGGCCGACCCGCGTGTAACCCTCTCAATGGGAAAATCAGACAAGAACTCAATGCCGTGGGCAGCGAGCGCATTTGTTAAGGCACCGGCGGCATCCGCATCTCCGAACTGGGACCCCGGAGGGTCTGGGCTGACGATTGTGATTCTCGCGCGCTTGCGCGGCTCGCGTTCTTCAAGCAAGCGTGACAACGCAAACGCTGTTTCATAAACGGGAACAGGTAGTCGCGCTCCGGGACATTGGCCGATGACTGCTCGTCCTTCGTGGAAATTCTCAACAGCTTTACCAAACTGTAGCGCCTTATCCACGTCCAACAGATGATGCGCGTGCTCGTAAAACCCCGTGATTCGCTCAGTCGCCAATCGGCGACCGAGCGCATAAATCAGATAATCGTAGAAAAGTTTTCCTTCGGTTTCGCCGTGGGCCGTGGTCACCGTGCGTGCATCCGGATCGATGCGCGCTACCTCAGCTTCTATGAAGTTCACTCCCCGGCTGAGCATCGTCTGGCGCAGATCAAATGAAACGTCTTCCCGCTCACACTTGCCGAAAGCTAGTCGGACCAGTGCAGGATAAAAGACAAAACGACGGCTGCGCGATACAAGCGTTATCTGATGCTCATTGCCTAACTCATTGGCAAGTGACTCCGCTGCCACAACGCCACCAAAGCCTCCACCGAGAATCAAAATCTTCGCCATCTATCTAACCCCCATGGGATGAACGAGAAGTCTCCTCCGGACCACCCGCACGCTTCCGACAGCGCACGACCTCGACAGAGCATTTCGCATGCGAAACTACCGACTGCGAGACCGACCCCAGCAGAAAGCGTTCCCACGCGCGGTAGCCATGTGAGCCGACTACGATCAAATCCGCGCCCCAGCTCTCCGCTTCGTCCAGGATCACCATCCGAGGTGGACCCGGTACAGACTCACCTTTGATGTTTGCTTCCGGGCCCATTGCCGATCTGA
Source organism: uncultured Chloracidobacterium sp. (assembly GCA_964626895.1). Lineage (GTDB taxonomy): Bacteria > Acidobacteriota > Blastocatellia > Pyrinomonadales > Pyrinomonadaceae > PSRF01. Next base: position 4,075 of record CAZVHN010000412.1, read on the forward strand.
GCTTTGTCACCGCACGTTCGATGATTGACCGGGCATGCTCCGACGCGGCACGATCCAGTTCTGCGAAGTAGTTTGGAGGAATTGCCCAGGCTTCAGGTGTTGGTGGAAGTGGTAGCTCAAACGTCGTCAACACCTTGATTTCCGAGCCCGCCGGCCAGGGTCTGCGGCCGGTCTCCTCGATTGCCTCATCACTGCATGGCGAACCATCAACAGCCAATAGGATCTTCATAGGCACCGTCCTCGTCAGTCGCTAACCCTCAAAATGTTTGGCGGTGCGCCTTTGTGCGCACCTTTCGTACTTGTGCACGATTGTACTGTGCACGATCCGTACCAATTGCGCACCTGCAGATTTCAGCAACATTCTGCGGACAGCACGAGCTTGGGTACCAACAGGCTGCGGGGTATTTCGCAACGCGCGGGATTTTCTCGCAGCTCAACGCCAATCGAGGCTTTCCGTCTTTGAAAGTCCAACCTTTCGAGGCTATCGGTTAGCTCGGGAGATGGCACAGACGTTGCAGCTTCTTTAACCATGAGCCCAACAGACAACAACAAGTCGCCAGCAGTTGAGTTTCGCAATGTCTTCCTGAGCTTTGATGATCAGCCGACGCTGGTAGACATTAGCTTTCGGCTTGAACAGGGCGAGATGATCTTTCTAACCGGTGTCTCCGGCTCAGGCAAATCCGTGCTCTTGCGTCTGGCGATAGGTTTACTGAAACCAGATGCGGGCCAGATTTTCATTGAGGGTCGCGAAATCGAGACGCTCGACGAATCGGAACTCCTGGCGATACGCGGCGGGTTGATGGGAATGGTCTTTCAGGAGGATTCACTCTTCACCGGCCTCACAGTTTACGAGAACGCTGCCTACCGGTTGGAGGAGCACGGCTGGACGGAGGAGGAAATTGAGAAAGCTGTAGGCGAGGTGTTGCAGTTTGTTGGTCTCAAGGGAGAAGAGGACAAGCTTCCCGAAGAGCTTTCAGGCGGGATGAAGCGCCGGCTCGAGATTGCCCGCGCGCTAATTGGTTGGCCCCGGATCATGTTGTTCGACGAGCCTACGATGAGCCTTGATCCGATTGTGGCCATCCAGGTACTGGACCTTGTCATACGCGCACGCGACATTAACAAGATCTCGTCGCTGTATGTAACAAAGAAGATTCATGAGATTCCTCATCTGGCAAACTTCTGTGCGTCGGAGGCCGCCGATGGCGGCGAAGTCATGATCACAGAAGCTCCGTCCAACAAGTTGCCAAAAACGAGGGTGATTGTTCTTGATAACGGCAGGATTGTGTTCACCGGTTCGGTCGAGGAGTTTCAGAAAAGCGATCTGCCGGCCATCAAGGAATTAGCTGCGCTCGATCCCCACGACCACTCGAAAGATCCTTACTTCACCGATCCTTGGGACAAACGGCGCCGTCCCAAAGAAGAGATCCTGTAAGAGCCGGAAGGTTTTTAATCAAAAGGTTACATTGAGGTGCCACCCGAATCAGAAATACGGATCAATGCGGATATGATCCTTAACCGCCGACACTCCTTGCATGTGGGTTATCGATCCAAGCACGGCGCGCTTCTCCTGCCAGGAATGAACCCGGCCCCAAAGCTCGACAGCGCCATTTTTGACGTCGATCCGCAGTCGTTCAGCCTCGCGATCAGCCCGCCGTTCGAGTGCGCATTCGATCTCGTCGCGCAAAGCTTCCGCGGCAATTTGGCTTGGCTTGATGGTGAGCATGTTAGTCACGCCTATCACGCCCACAAGTCGCAACACTGCTTGCTCTGCGTCTTCACGTTCACGCCAACAATCCACATCCCCTTCGAGCGTGATCCAACCATCCGAGACTGTTGACTTAATCCGTTCGTCGGGCACCAGTGCATCCCACTCCAAGACCTGACGGATTCCGCGGGCGATGTCGGCATCGGTCCTCGCAATCAACGCGTCTGGCCTCACCTCGATGGCATTCGCCACATCGAGGACGCCTCTGATGCGGTGGGCCGCCTGCTGAGCAGCCGATTTCTTGGCAAAGCTTGAGACGACGCCCGTCAATGCTACGACACCGTCGCGCACATCCACGCCAATCTGTGCCCAGCCGATCCGTGAATCCCATTTCAGCTCGCGCAGCACTTGCTGCTTGATTTCATTATCGGTTTTTCTACGTTCCATAAGTCCTCCATCGCGTCAACCATAAGGTATAACGCTGTTCGGTAGCGCCGCGTTGCCTATGCCGCCGCGACGTTTAACTCGATCGGGCCGCCCTTCTAGAGCCTCCGCCGGTTGCCTGGGCATAGCTCACAGGCCGACAACTGCGGCCTGTGTCTGTGATAACGAAAGCGGATGCGCGCAAATCGCTTTATAGGTGTTGACTACCTCGGCGTAGGTTACGTCCGCCTTTTTGTCTTTCGCTTCCTGGGCCCTCAAAAGGACATCATTCATCGACAGGATGCCCTCGAGTGTGCCATCGCCCGCAACCACTGGCAGGCGGTGGACCTTACGTTCCTGCATAGTTTCCAACGCTTTGCGAACGTCATCATCGGGGCTCGCTGCATAAACCTTGCCGCTAATAACGTCCTCGACGGCAATGTTCGAAAGATTCCGACTGTTTATCGCAGCAGCCATGCATATGTCGCGATCCGTTATCAGCCCGACGACTTTCCCGCCGTCCGTCACGACCGGCAATATCCCGCAGTCGTTATCCCACATGAATCGGGCGGCGGCGGCCAGAGTATCCGTGGGAGTGCAAGCCTTTGCATTCGGGGTCATGATCTCTTTGACTTTCATCAGGTTCCTCCATCTTCCTCACGCAGAAATGTTTTACCAACTTTAGTCGAAGCAATGAGCATGCCGTCTTAGCAATAGGGAAATGTAAGGTCTGTTGAGTGTTTAGGGCATCTGATTGCGGAAAGTTACTCAGTATCGCTGAGAGAAAACTCGCAGGTTTTGTTTAGTTCGCCCTCAAAGCTCCTCATTAACTCAGCAAAGAAAGTTGGCACGAATAATGCAGCCACGCTCTTAGGATGAGACCTGAAATTTGGCTGGAGATGACGGAGGTCACTATGAGAACACGAGAGATACCTCGAGATGAATGGACCAAGTTTTTCGACAATCTAAGTCGGAGGCAGGAAGGCTGGGAGGTTACGCTTGAAGTATTCGGGCCAGATATCGGCGACCAGGTTGAGGGACGCCACATGTCCCTTGCAGGACTTACCGCCGAAGTGGCAGACAAAGCAGA
>CAZVHN010000413.1:0-7507 GCA_964626895.1 uncultured Chloracidobacterium sp.
GTCTCCCCGCGTCAACATCATTTTGCTGAGCGCTGGTACTGCAGCATGTTGGGTCCTTCAGCCTACGCTGTTCGTCCAGCCCGGCTCTACCCGAGGAGTACGACTATGAAACAAACATTTGCCATGACCATCGCGGTGGTCTTTTTAGCAGTTGCGGTTCCGTTAGGGGTGCTTATTGGTGCCCAGGTGCGGAGCGAGTCGTCAAGCAAGGACGAAGGCGGCCCTGGACAAGATACCGGGATGCAAGCGGGTGACTACCGTTTCTCTGGCCCATTCACTCACAAGAACCTCACAATCTTTCTCATTCACGGAAAAAACTTGATTGAGGGCGGATCTTTCCTGACGTTGCAGGAAGCGCTCGAACAAAAGAAGGTGGTGGTTTACGAGACGAAGTCGGTAAACGAACTCTCCATCGAGAATCGCTCGGATCAGGATATCTACGTCCAGGCCGGGGACATTGTAAAAGGCGGGCAGCAAGACCGCGTGTTGGCCGTTGATCTGATTGTGCCACCTGGATCGGGAAGAATGCCGATCGCTGCTTTCTGCGTGGAGTCTGGGAGGTGGAACAAACGCGAGGGTGAGCGGGCTGAGGTCTTCAGCAGTGCGGCGGAAGTCGTCGCCACGAAGGATCTCAAGCTGGCGGCCAAGAGTGCAAAATCGCAAGGCGCCGTTTGGGAAAACGTCACGGTCGCTCAGGACAAGCTCAGCGAGAATCTCAGCACTCGCGTTAATTCGACTGTGTCGGAGTCGAGCCTGCAACTTGCTGTCGAAAATCGAAAGGTGCAGGAGACCGCGGCGGGCTACACCAGGGCGCTGGCTGGAGTGATCAAGGGCAAGGACGATGTGATTGGGTACGTCTTTGCGATAAACGGCGCGGTCAACAGCGCTGACGTTTACGCTTCCAGCGAGTTGTTTAGGAAACTCTGGCCCAAGTTGCTCAAGGCAAATGCGATCGAGGCAATCGCCGAACTGCGGAAAGATCTGAAGTTTGAGCTGGCGACTGCTGAAAATGTAAAGACATTCCTTGCGGAGGCGGAGAGCAGCAAGGCTTCAGAAAAAGAAGTGACCGCGCGAATCAGCCTGCTGACGCGCGAAGATGACAAGAACATTCTCTTCGAGACCCGGGATCGAGCTCAGAAGCGATGGATACATAGAAACTACATCCGGAAATAACTGGTGATGGGGGGGATGACTGGTTCATTTTTCATTTCTCATTTGACATTTTTCATTATTTTTCATTGGTCATTGACGTCATCGGTGTTCGCCATTGGTGGCGGATAATAAAACGACAAGAGGACTCCACTGACCAAGAGGGATTCCAATGACAAATGAGAAATGTCAAATGAGATATGGAAAATGAATTGGTCATTTCCTCAGCTCACCAATCTCCCTTTTCTTCTTGGAACTCGGCGATTCTATGTTGCTTTCACAGACTGAAGTCTGTGCTACTTAGTGCGTGATCTTCGTGGAGTATAGGATCCCGTACATTGCATCCTCGTGCTGGGGAAAGCCCTTGCCGCTACTGGCGAGCATCAAGTTAACCATCTGCACCTGCCCAGCGTATTTGCGATAGACCAACCATTGTAGCCGTCTGATACCGTCGGGCTTCTCGGGATTTGATTCACGAAACTGAACACCCTTCAGGCCGTCAATCTCGACCCACTTCAATTCATCCACTTCTCCATTCTTGGCGCGAGTCTTCGCTCCATCATAGAAGGCCTTAATGCTGATGTCCGTGGGGAAGCTCTCATCCATCGGTGAAATGCTCACAATCAAGTTGGCGGCATCGGACGAACCGGGTGAACGCCACAATAATTCTTTGGACTCCTCGGAGGCCTTCGACCAATTCGCCGGAACGGTCCAGGACATCCCCTGTTTGTCCCAACTGACGGTCTGACCACCGGAAATTGCCGCGGTCTGAGCTGCAGTTGGTTGAGCGGGCTCAGCAGGGGCGTCATTTTCGCTCGCTGTTGGTGACTTGTTTGAATCGTTGGAATTGCTTACTCCTTTTTTTAGTTTATCGGTCAGGCCACACAGTGATAGAGCAATCCCCAAAACAAGAACGAGTGGAATATGTTTCATTGTTTGAACCTACAAAAGGAATGGAAAAGCAATCCGCTTCTAGTCTAAAACCGGACCTAAGTCAATGATAATTGCGAAGTACGATCCTCCTTAACCTCACTCTCAAGGCGGATAGTGGGTCAGTTTGAGCTTGAGGTTAGATTTAATGTGTTTTTGTATCCCGAAGGGACTTAAGTCAATAGCCGTGGGCGAGCGTCGCGCGACGCCCACGGAGGATCGGAGAAAAAACTTCCCGACCCTGAAGGGGTCAAACAGGGCCCGAAACTGTGACCCCTTCACAGGGTCAGACACTTTGCTTTCGCTTATCCGTGGGCGTCGCGCAACGCTCGCCCACGGCTATTAACTTTGATCCCTCCGGGATGATGTGCCGAAACCCAGACTGAACCGCTACCATTGGGCGCTAACTGTTTGCCTGCTGGCCCATGCATGGTATCCTACCGCTTCCCCTTCACCCCCTCTTATTTAAAACAGCGCTACGGCGCTTGAATTCCGGAGATCTTTCTTATGAAAACACCCGTCAAGCCATCAGAACTAATCTGTTTTGTTATAACGGCCGCATTGATCGCAATGGGCAGCGCCTGTCAGCCTGCTACCAAAACAAACACCAATGCAAACGTGACTGTTAATGCAAACTCAACCCCAGCTAACGTAATTGCCAACGTCTCCACAGCGCCAACCATGGGTATTGCGGCGCGCGAACCCGAGCGATATCGCGCGACCCTGGTCCTCAGTGCGGAAACTGAAGGTGGGCAAAAGACGATCGGTATTCCGACCCTGTCAGCTGAAGTGGCGCGCAGTGGCGCCGATCGCCGCGTTTCATTCAAACTGCCGGACGGCTCGGATCTCATTTACCTCGAAAAGGGTGGTCTGCACATTGTCATCGCACCCGGCCGCAAGCAATATGCAGAGCTGACGCCCGAAGCTACCGGATTTCAACTGCACAAGCTGATGACTCCGGGACAATTGGTTTCGCGCCTGGAAAACTTGAAAGGCGTCGAGCGCGTTGGCGAAGAGACCGTCACAGGGCGCACTGCTGAAAAATATCGCTACGCGACTACCAGAAGCACCGGCACCCAAGCAGGCGAAGTCAGCGCTGAAGCATTTGTGTTTGTCGACAAGGAAACCGGCCTGCCCCTGCGAGCTGAACTGTTCACGGAGGCCAGCGGCAATGTCCAGGGAGTGAAAGGCGCGAAGATAGTCGCGGAGATGCGGGACATTAACACGAATGTCGACAACTCGCTGTTTGAAGTGCCGGCAGGATTCAGTAAAGTGCCGCCTGAACAGGTCAAGCAGCAAATAAACGCCGTGACAAATGCGGCGGCCGCTCTGGTTAAGGCGCTGCTTAGTAATATGGCCACGCCGGGTAGTTCCACACCCAGCGCATCACCAACCGCAACGTCATCGCCTTCGCCACGCGATTAGGGAGAACAATCCTTATGAGATACGTGATCATTCTTCTCCTGGGGTTGATCGTGGGAGCAGGAGCCGCTGTGTTCTTGCTCGGCACACCGCGCGCGAAGTCTATGCCGGGGACGCAGGTGCAAGCTCCTGAAGCCAGTGGCGATCCGGCGGGCACTGTCACTGTCACTCTCACAAGCGGCTTCGCTCAAAAGTTTCTCACCACGATTTTCCAGGACCTCGGCGCACCTTCGTTTCAACTCGCCGGAATAGAGCCGGCAGCGAACTCTACAGACATCGAGCGCATTGCTTTCCAGCAAGGCTGTACCAATACAATCACGCTGGCGCCGGAAGGCAGCAACATCAAAACAGAAGTTCAATTTGCCAACGGCAAGATCACCGCTCCGCTCGCGTTTAGTGGTAACTACAATCTGCTGGGCAACTGTATGCAGTTTAAGGGTTGGGCGCAGACGAGCATCCAGCTCCGTTTCGATGGAGGAAGCCAAACTGTCTACGGACAGGTGAACGTTGAAGGCGTCAACCTGGAGGGTGTGAATCCCGTAGCGAACAACTTCGTGACCGTGTTCGTGCGCAACGCTATCGACCAGCGCGTCAATCCACTTGAGTTAATTAAAGCCGCGCAACTACAACTCATGGTTCCGGTAAGAGCGAGTAATGGGGCGGTGAAAGCCCTGGTGAAAGACGTGCGAGCGGAGATGTTGGATGGGTCGCTCAAAATGCACATCTCGTACGAATTCAGCGGCACGCGAGGCCCACAACCTCAGGGGTAATCAAACTGCGTAGCTGGAGCGCGGGCGTGGGTTAAGCCTCTCGTTCGCGCTTCGCGCTCATTGCGGGCAAGATGCCCGCGCTCCGTTTAAGGAAACCTGACCTTTGCTACTTCTTCTTCCGGCGAATCGTGTTGCGGCGCTACTCCCACGCCGTGTTCAAACGATAAGGCGCCGCCCAACCAACCGGAGATGGAAATCAGAACCACTCCCAGTAGCGAAAGTAGGAACGGAATTCTGAGGCTCCCGCCTACCAGTGGCGACCCTGCCTGCATTCTCAAGTAGAGATTCACCGAGAAAATTAAGAGCGCGAGTATATTCAAGCGCGCGTGCCAGTTCGCAATTCTCTTCACCTCATTGTTCTTGATTGCCAGCCAATCGATAATGCCGGGCACTGCGGCCGCTGCGGCGCCGATGATACCCGCAGCAATCATGAACTTTGAGATCAGCACCAGACTGCGGTGATGGTTAAAGTAGAAGACCACATCCGTGGCAAAAGATGTGTACCAAAGGGCCAGAGGAAACGATACGAGCATGGGATGAACCGGGTGGCCTGCGATACTTGCTTTGCTTGCCATAAGCCCTCCTTTGGTTGCGCAGATTAGATTCGAAGCCGAGGGACCGTTCGCGAGCCGAGCCGTCGGAGCTCACCGCGAAACCAGCCGGGTTCTGTTGGCGGCAATTCTGTTGGGGACGGTCCCCAACGTCAAGCTAAATTGAGACGCCGCCCAGGCCGGTAACGTCAACAACGTGGGGCTCAGGAGGTGATACCCGCGGGACAGCGATCTCAAATCTAAAGATCCCAAATCTCAAACGGGATCGGCCTGAGCCAATGGCGGCGATTGCTCACCTTCGGCGAGTGCGCGCTGTCGGTCGAAATGCTGGGTGATTTCCTGTGCCGTTCTCAAACCAACGAAAGGCGACAATTCTGAAACGCCGGCAAGGGCCACTCGTTGAATCGAGCCGAACTGCCTCAGCAGACGAGTCTTGCGCTTGTCACCAACCCCCGGTATGGCAGTCAGTTCGGAGGTGAAGTCGCGCAACTCTCGGCGTTTGCGATGGTAACTGACAGCGTAACGGTGTGTTTCGTCGCGAATCATCTGCAGCAAGCGAAGAATCAATGAATGAGAGTCGAGATAAACTGGTTCATCCTCTCGCCCTTTTACCAGCAGATGCGATACATCGTTGTGTCGGAACGGTGGTTTGACTACGCCAACCATGGGCACTGCTTCCAGATCGAGTTCCCGCATGGCATCGGCAGCCGACTTAAGTTGGGCCTTGCCTCCATCAATCATGATCAGGTCCGGCAAAGGCTTTCCTTCATCCAGCATTCGGCGATACCGACGAAAGACTGCTTCGCGCATAGACGCCACATCGTTTGACCCCTCGACCGTTCTGATACGGAACTTGCGGTACTCCGAGCTATTCATTTTTCCATTTTCGGAGACCACCATACCGGCTACATTGTCCGCGCCCTGAATGTTCGAAACGTCAAACGACTCAATGCGAGCTGGAAAACGGGGCAACTCCAGGGTCTCCTGCAACTCCTCGAGCACGAGTTTCATGTCCGGCCTAAGCACGCGAAATCGCTGCTCAAACGCCAGCTTCGCATTCTTCTCGCCCAGATCGATCAAGTCGCGCTTCCCGCCTCGTTGGGTGTGCAGAATCTTGACGCGGCGTCCCTTGCGCTCGCTCAAGGCCCGTGCCAGCAACTCGCGATCTTCAAAGTCTACCGACACGTGAATTTCTTTGGGCACATAATCGGTCGAATAGTACTGGGCCAGAACATCGCTCAAGAATGAAGCAGGATCGAAATCGCCTTCCGGCAGGTCTTCCCAGAAGAATTCGCGCCGCCCGACGATGTGGCCTTCCCGCATTGTGAACAGCTGCAGCGCCAGTCGGCGGCCCTCGCGATAGTAGGCGAAGATGTCCACATCCCGCTCCGGCGAGGTGGCCATCTTCTGTTGTTCAGAAAGCTTGATGACAGTCTTCCGGAGATCGCGATACTTAGCGGCCATTTCGTAACGCAGATCTGTCGAAGCCTGCGTCATGCGGTCTGCGAGTGTATCGGCGAGTTCCTTATTCCGTCCTTCCAGTAGCAGGCGCACATCTTTGACCGCTTCCTGATACTGCGCAGGCGTACACAATCCCTTGACGCATGGACCAAGGCAGCGTTTGATGTGGTACTCAAGACAAGGTCGAGGAGCCTTGCCGTCAATTTCGATGTCGCAGGTTCGTAGTTGGAATGTTCGATTGATTACGTCGATGGTCTTGCGCGCAAGGCTGGCCGGCAAAAAAGGTCCGAAATAAAGCGCACCATCATTTTGTATCCGCCTCGTGATTACGACCTTGGGAAAAGGCTCATTGATCGTAAGTTTAATGTGCGGATACGACTTATCATCTTTCAGATTGACGTTGTAGCGGGGCTTATGTTTTTTAGTTAGGGTTGCTTCAAGTATGAGGGCCTCGACTTCGTTGTCCGTGACAATGAACTCGACGTCAGCGATTTGTTTCAGAAGGGCGTCGGTCTTACGGTCGAAGGGCCGCGCTTGAAAGTAAGAACGGACGCGGCTGCGCAGGTTTTTTGCCTTGCCGATGTAGATAGTCTTTCCCGCGCTGTCTTTGTAGAGATAGACGCCGGCAGAACGTGGGATTTCTTTTAGTTTTTCGTCTAAGGTCACTGCTTCGACAATTGCTTTTGGGATTACAGGGATTTGCTCGATTTATTTTAGCTTAGAAGGATAACGAATGCATCAGCACCCTAAGCAGGCTCCCTTGGTGGGGTTTTCATTCTAAAGTGGTCGGTGCGCCGGATTCCTTCCAGGCTTTCCAGCCCCCGGCCATTGAAAAGACATTCGTGTAGCCCATCTCTTGCAACACGTCGGCGACGAGCGCGGAGCGATAGCCACCACCGCAGTAAAGAATCAATTCTCTAGACTTGTCGGGGACCTTCTCCTCGATGTCGCGTTCAATAATGCCCTTGCCGAGATGGTCGGCGCCTGCGGCGTGGCCCGCTTGCCATTCGTTGTCCTCGCGTACGTCGATGAGCTTCACACCCGGGTCGGCGTCAATCCGTTCTCTCGTTTGTTCTACCGACACTTCGCGGATGCGGCTCTTGGCATCGTTGACTAGTCTTAGGAATCCTTCGGAATGCTTCATGTCGTAGTCCTCAAAATTAGTTTGAACTTGCACGCCCAGTTCAATGTGTTGTCGAATCCTGAAGGGATTTAAGTTAATAG
>CAZVHN010000414.1:0-5862 GCA_964626895.1 uncultured Chloracidobacterium sp.
GAAGAAATCAAAGGCTTCGTCAAATCGAGACTTGCGCTGTACAAATATCCTCGCTGGATCGAGTTTGTTGCTTCGCTGCCAAAGAACGACCGCGGGAAGCTCGACCGCAAGAGCTTAAAGGCGCGTGAATCGTAAATCGTCGTAAAGCGTGAATCGTAAATTGAGTCTCGCTTAGACTTTGGTTCACGATTTTACGATTGACGGTTTACGATTTACGATTCACGCTTTAAAAAGCATGCCCTTCTCCACCCGTATCAAAATCCGATTTGGCGATACTGACCCGGCGGGACTTGTCTACTACCCCAACATCTTTCACTATTTTCACATTGCGATGGAGGAGTTTTTCTCTACCCAGTGCGGTGTTGGCTACGACCAACTACTCGCGGCCGAGCGCATCGGTTTTCCCGCCGTTAATATTCAGACTGAGTTTCGCGCCCCAATCCTTTACGGAGATGAGATCGATGTCGAAGTTTCTGTCTCTCGCCCAGGCCGAACCTCAGCGATATTTGAGTACCGCGTAACACGCGTCAGCGATGGTCAGCTTTGCGTGCAATCGACGCAGGTTCACGTGGCCATGAACCTCGACAGCCGCCGCCCTGTTCCCCTGCCAGAAAAGTTCCGCGAAGCATTCGGCGCCGGGGCTGCCTAACGTATCTTGCGCCATTGCGGATGTAAGTTTGATCGACTTCAGTCACGCTCAGTTTTGTCCAAAGTCCAGAAGTCGAATCTGAGATCCAGACAAAATCGTCGGCAACTGGTCAATCGTAAGCCTCAAACGATAATTTCCTTAGAGTTTCGGGAAAACTTGGAAGAGCCGTCCTTTTGGCCCTTTAATTGCCCTAGAGATCGCAAGCGAGAGATCGTTGGCTGGAGTAGTCAGAGCCTGCAATTGCCCTGCACCGCTCCGCTATTACCGAGCCGGTACCAGGAGTCTTACCAGACCGAATTCCAATAGGGAGAAAGAAATTGACCCAGATGATAAATTTACGCAAGACTGTAGTTTCGCTCGCGATGTTTGCAGCCGTGGTCCTCGGATCGTTGGCTACTGCCAAAGCAGACTCAGTCTACTTCTTGACCTCAAATAACTTTGGCCAACTAGGCTCGCTCGGGACCATAACGACTTCGTTAGGCACGGGAGGCAATGCTGGCCAAATCCAGGTACACGTGGTTCTTACTAGTGGCTATGTCATACATGGCAATGATGCCCTCGGATTTAACGCAGTTGGTTTCACCGGCGTTACCTTAGCGGGCTTTCCAGCGGGGTTCACATTAGGAAACGGTGGCTCATTTAACGGTTTCGGGAGCCGTACTTATAGTATTGATGGCCAAAATACCAGTACCGCTCGAGCAAACAACGTCAACGACTTTACGTTTTTTGTTTCCACCACAACGTTGGGCGGGTTTACGAACTCCAATCAGCTGACCGGTTTCGCCGTTCAGATCGCCCTGCTGGATCCCAACGGGGCCACTGGGTTCGCCGCTAGCGGTGCAGATCCGGTGCCAGAGCCGGCTGGTATGCTGCTCTTGGGAACTGGTCTTATCGGCGTTGCCGGTGCCGCGAGAAGGCGATTTCAAGCCGGAAAAAACTAAGCTCCGGCCTATTAGAAAGATCCTGTAACTCCTCGCTACTCCTGACAACAAGTCGGCGCGAATGGTTTGCCTCCATTCGCGCCGACTCTCTTTTCCAAGTTGCGCGTCTCCTATTAGCTAGTCATCACTCAAATCATCTTCGCTTTTCCAGATCGTAGTCTCGCAAGCGGCGATAGAGGGTTGACGGCGAGATTCCCAGAATCTCGGCCGTCTTGCCTCGGTGCCAACCGGTCTGTTCAAGTGCGGACAGGATCTGCTGACGTTCCATATCACGGAGTGAGGCGGGCGAGGACGCGGAGGCCGGCGAGCCGGGATCAGTATCGGAACCGGCCGGCGCCGAAGCCCCCAACACCGGAAACGAAACAGTTGGCCGCGCTACTTCAGGAGGTAGTTCCGCGAGCGTGATGCGCCCGTTGTTGGCCAGGATAACGGCGCGCTCGAGACAGTTCTTTAGTTGCCGCACATTGCCCGGCCAACTATAAGAACGTAGCGCCTCCAGTGCTTCGGCTTCGAGAGCCGGAGGATTCGTGCCACCTATATGCTGGAGCAGATGCTGCGCCAGCGGCTCAATATCCTCCGGCCGCTCTCGCAATGGTGCGAGGTCAATCTGAAAACCATTGATACGGTAAAGCAGATCGGAGCGGAATGATCCATCAGCCACAACCGATTCCAGGTTTCGATTCGTCGCCGCGACAATACGCACGTTCACTTCAACCTTGCGTACGCCGCCGACGCGGAAAAATGTTCTGGTTTCAATTGCTCGTAAGAGTTTCGCTTGCAGCTGGGCCGGAAGCTCCGTAACTTCATCCAGGAAAAGCGTGCCCCCATCCGAGAGTTCGATCAGTCCGAGCTTGCGACCCTTGGCGCCTGAAAAAGCGCCCGCTTCGTAACCAAAGAGCTCCGACTCCAGCAACGACTCCTGGAAAGCAGCGCAATTGAGATCGATAAAAGAAGAGTTGGCACGAGTTGATAAACGATGGATGGCGTGCGCAATCAGTTCTTTTCCGGTGCCTGACTCGCCCGTGATCAAAACTGATGCCTCCGAGGGAGCAACCCTTTCCACCAGTCTGATAGCTTCCTTCATCAAGTCCGAGACCGAAACGATTTCGGGCAAGGCAGATTGCCGCGCCAGTTGTTCGCGCAGGCGAAGATTGTCCACTCGCAGCCGGCGCTTCTCCGCCGCCTGTTTAACTCGAATATCCAGCTCTGTGATGGTGTAGGGTTTTGTGAGGTAGTCGTAAGCGCCCAGCTTCATCGCCTCTACCGCCGTTTCCACGGTCGCCTGCCCCGTCAACATAATCACTTCAGGAGGATTCGGTCTTTCGTGAACGCGGCGCAGCACCTCCATTCCATCAATGCGCGGCATATTTATGTCGCACAACAAGACATCAACATTGCTCTCTTCGAGCTTCCGCAAGGCGGCTTCGCCATCAGGGGCCACTTGCACTCTGTAACCCAGGCGTTCGAGTTCCTTCTGCAGTACGAGGCGCAGATTCACTTCGTCTTCCGCAATCAGAATTCGTGCTGCTTGTTGCTCGCTCAAGCCTTCGATTCTCCGATTTCTTTCACCGCCGGTAGAGTAATCGTGAAAGTGGTGCCGACTCCCAGAGTGGATTGTACGTCGAGACTGCCGCCGTGCTCGGTTAAGATACCATAACAGACGGCGAGACCAAGGCCCGTGCCTCGCCCTACCTCTTTGGTTGTAAAGAATGGCTCAAAGATCTTAGCAGTGTTTTCCGGCGCGATTCCCGCTCCGGTGTCACTAACCTCAACTAGAACCTCGCCTCCTTCGCGGCGCGCCGAAATTGTTAAGGTACCGCCATCCGGCATCGCGTCCACGGCGTTCGTGGCCAGGGCAATTATTGCCTGTTGCAGTTGGCCCGCGTCACCTGACAGGGGTGGGAGAGGTTCGTCCGGCGTCAGGATCTGGAACGCAACTTTACCGTCGCGTTGCTGATGAGCCAGCAAGCGGGCGGCTGAGTTTATGACATCCGCCAAATCCAGCAGCGCATGCTCTGAAGCGCGGGCGCGACTGAAATCGAGGAGGCCGTTGGTAATTGATTTACAGCGAAACGCCTCGCTGCGAATCAGACCCAGATACTCACGCAAATCATCCAGGGCTTCGGAAGTCTCGATCTGCGAAAATGCCCCTTCCTGAAGGCGCGATTCCAGGGCTTCCGCACAAGCTGAAATCGTTGCCAGGGGATTGTTTATCTCATGGACTACTCCCGCCGCCAAACGTCCGATCGCGGCCAGTTTCTCCGCGCGCGCGACGGCGCGGTTGGCTTCAACTCTGGTCGTGATGTCCTCACCGACCGCGATCACATGTGAAACTCGGCCACTGTCATCAATCCACATCGGAATCTTGCTAATTAACCAGTGCTTAATCTCGCCGTTGGGCCTCGTGGCCTCCTGTTCGATTCTTTCAATCTCGCCGCTCTCGAAGACGCGCGCGAACTCCTCCGACAGTACCTCCCGGTTCTGTAGTGTCAAAACGTTGAAGATATTCTTGCCCAACGCCGTGCCCCGCGGAATGCCCAGCTCACCCAACTCGCGATTCCGGTTCCACGCCACAATCCGGTAATCGCTGTCCACTGCGTAAAGGGAAAGCGGCAAGCTATCGATTATCGCTTCGGTGAAGCGTCGTTGCGCTTCGGCTTCGGCAGTGCGGCGGTCTACCTCCTTTGCCAGAGTTGTAGACGATTCCCGCGCGGCCTGATAGAGCGAGGAGATGTGCGCTGCAAGAGCGGCCTGTTGCGCGGCGGCGTCGACCAGCCGGCATTCTGTTTCGCCTAAATCCTGACGCCGGTCGAAAGCAACCACCAGCGCGCCTTTTGCGCGTCCCCCAAATCGCAGCGGCACTGCGTACTCGACCTGGTGCACTTCCTCCCGCAGGAAGAAGCTGCTGGTATCGGTCACGAGGACCGGCGCTGCCGCACCGGGTGACGCGAGCCATCTCTGCAACCGATCCAGGTGCATAAGTGAAGTATCCTCGGCGCCGCCCTCTCGGTCGAAAACACACCCTGTTTCGCTGTCAGTCGAGAGGTTTACAAAGGCTGCGCAGAGTACCGCGCCCGTACCTTCGTAGGTTGAGCCGGCCACACGACGCACGAGCTGCTCCGGTTCGATCGCCCGCAGGAGGCCCCGGCCGAGGTCCGCCAGAAACCTCAACTCGCGGTTACTTCCAATCAGATCCCACTCTCGTTGAGCGGAGCGCAATTGTGAAGTCACTCGGGAAACGAGTTCATCGGGATTCGATGGCTTGGCGATGAAGTCGTCGGCACCGGCGGCAAACGCATCTGCTTTTCGACTCTCAACGCTGCTATCGGAGAGGGCGATTACGGGCAGTGTCTTCGTGGCTGGCTGAGCCCGCAGTAGTCTGCACAGGGCCAGGGCGTCGACGCCGGGAATCTCGAGATCGAGCACGACGAGGTCGCAGGGTTCCTTGTGAATGACCCGCAGCGCTGAGGGAGCATCTGAGACTGTCAACGCGCGGAAGCCCGCATCCTCAAAGATTTTGCGGAGTCTATCGCGCGCACCTTTCTCCTCGTAAACAATAAGAAGAGTTGTGTTTTCTTTGGCGATGATAGCAGGAGCAGACATGCTTCAATCCTGGGGCCCAAGGGACGCGACTGACGAATCATGATTTGGTGGGCTAGCGCGGTTCACCGGCTAAGGCAAACGGCGCCAGATCGCGCCCTGCTAACGATTGAAAGCGATACGGGAGGCGAATGTCAAGAATGTGTTGAGGAATACCTGCCGAGGCAGGTGGCCGTTCAGCGCGGCGGGAGCCGCTAATTGACGGAGGTTGAGGCGAGGTTCGGCTTATCCAGATCAGAACCGGGGTCCCCAAGCTGGCAGCCCGCTTGGGGTGGTGGTACTTTCTCGGAGTGCACGGACGCCCCTGTGGCTTGCTCGAGTTTGTGCGCAGACTTGACCCGGTACATAGCCTGGTCGGCAGCGATAAGCAGTTGATCGAGTGTTTCGCAGTCGCTGCCGTAGGTGGCTGTGCCGATACTGATACCGACGCGTGCGCGACGGCCGGCACGGACGTGGAGGGAAAATTGCGACACCGCATTCTCGATACGCGTGCGTCGCTCTTCCACCTGGCTCCCTACAAGCTCCTGGACTACCGCCACAAACTCATCGCCTGCGTATCTGGCGAGAAAGTCGTATTCGCGAAGCTGGGAGTGGATTACGCGGGCCATCTCGCGCAGCATCTTGTCGCCAACCTTGTGGCCAAAAGTGTCGTTAACGATCTTGAAATCATCA
>CAZVHN010000415.1:0-4220 GCA_964626895.1 uncultured Chloracidobacterium sp.
GGCGCTCACGATCATGCTGGAGACCGGCGAGATCGGGCGCTTTGCCAAAGTTGGCCAGTTCGCCTCCTACGCACGTTGTGTGGACGCGAAGCGGCTGTCCAATGAGAAGAAGAAGGGATCGAACAACGCCAAGTGCGGCAATCCGTATCTGGCGTGGGCCTTTGTGGAAGCCGCCATCTTCGCCATCCGCTACTCGCCGCGGATCAAACGCTTCTTCGATAGGAAGCGTGCCCGGACCAACAAGATCGTGGCCTTCAAGGCTTGCGCGCACAAGCTCGCGCGCGCCGCCTTTCACTTGATGCGCGATCGCGTGGCCTTTGATGAGGCGCGTGCCTTCGCTTAAAGGAATCAAGGAATCGATGCTCGCGCCCGGGTCAGCCAGTCGATGGGGTTGGGCAAACCATCTAGGCCTGATTGGAGGCTTGGGCGGCGAGCGCCACAGAGTTTTGATGCAAGACGCCTCGATGCGCAGCCCAATGGGGTTGGAGGAACAAAGTGTCCTGCACTTTGCTCAAGCCATGTGTTCTGTCATCCCAGCTTGTGGAGCGTGGTCGGGAACCGATGCGTTTTCTGGGGCGGAGACTTCCGCCAGGAGCGCCGTCTGCCAGGCAGACTCAACGCCTTGATCCTGATGGGTGACTGGTGCGGCTTGTTAAATAAGCCCGACACCACTGAGACGAAAACCAGGGCGCGTAGGCATCAAGCACTGTGCGGGAGACACGAAAGTTAAACCGGCGCGTTCGCGCGCGCCATGAACTGCTGCGCCTCATTGACCGGAGGCGGCTAATGGGTGAGCCTCTCGCTTTCCTCTCGCTTTCTGCAGGGCGGCGCGCCCCACGTTTGACTTGGCGCGCCTGGGGACTGCATAATTTGCCGCAACGTCCCTTGCGAAGCGCCCCGGCATCGCGGATCGGATGTAGAGCACCCGCGGGCAGCCCCGATCGCGCGCTATCGGGCACACCGAGCACAGGTCCGGCATCACTGCACCGTTGCATCGGCACAGAATGGCGGCGACGGGCGCATTGATTTTCCTATTTCGCAACGGGTAAATCTATGGCAGAAATAGCATCTACTCTGGCAAACACGCCGTTACCGACGATATTGGTTGTTAGCGGAATGTTCTTTGTATTTATTGCCATTGGCGGACAGTTCGGCGCCCACATTATCACTGAAAAGATAAGACCGATCGTTGCGTTAGGTTCGGGTGCTTTTCTCATGATTGCTGGAATCGCGCTGTACACTACAGGTGAGAAAGGTCCGCTGAAGGATTCTGGGACCGCTCAGGGCAAGGGTTCGAGCGAGTCAATGCGTGTCGCTGTGGAAGAACATGGAAAGAGTTCGAGTGAATCAAAGCCTGCCGCTGTAGAGATACCGAGGCCGAGAATTATCTTTACGACGGGTCTGTCTACGGAAAAAGATCCTATAAATGACATCAAGAAAATTTCTCTGAATACGGAAAGGATCTACGTGTTTTGCACTTGGTTCGGGCTTACGGGAGGAAAGCAATACGCGTACAAGAGCGAAATACGTGATGGGCAAAATATAGTTGTCTACACCGACGACAGTACCTTTACTCCGGAAAATACAAGCTGGAATACGTGGTCATGGTATCGAATCAAGACCAAGGTCGATCATGCAGGTGTTTGGACTTTCCGCGTGTCCCTTGGTGATCAGAAAGCCGATGGCCAACTTATAGTTCTCGAGAAATAGAGAACACCTGCCCGCCGGGGCATAGTATGCGTCGGTTCAGTTCGTAGGTGAGGGTCGCTATTACGCGTCGGTGGGATAAAGGCATTTGAGCTGTCCCCTTTTCTTTTTGTTCGGTCACGCCGCAAGCACGGCGGCGGGCATATCGTCGTACCTACGGCCATTGAGTTCCCGACCGGTCAAATCTTTGCGTACACCACCCCACTGCTTAAAGAAAAACGGCACCCTCGCGCTACGGCACTGGCGCAGTATCGCAGTCACCCATTCCTTCCGCATGGGCCGCGCCTTCGGACCTGACTCGCCGCCCACGATTACCCAATGGATACCATCGAGCGGCAACGCGTCAAGCGGTCCGATGAGCGGCTCGAGCGACAGAAAGCGCACCTTCGCGGGTACCGACTGCAGGTGCCTCACGCGATGCAGTACACGCGAATCCTCGACGCTGACACCCATCCAGACGTTCGAGGGCCACGGGAGATGCGGCGCCAGTTCGGCCAGCCGTTCGCTGCGCTTGGTGAGTACCTGGAAGGTGTGGTGCGGGCAATCGCGCATCGTCGCGAAGATGCGCTGAATATAGGCCAGCGGAATGTCATCGTGGAACAGGTCGCTCATCGAGTTGACGAACACCACCCGCGGCTGACGCCACCCTCTGGGCACATCGACGAGATCTGGATGCAGCGTGACGCTGAAACCGTTACGGTAACGCTCCGAGCCCATCGCCGTAAGGCGTTTCGCCATCCGCTCGGCGTAGCAGTGCTTGCAACCTTGGCTGATCTTGGTACAACCCGTTACGGGGTTCCAGGTCATTTCGGTCCACTCGATACTGGATTTGGTCGCCATTTTGTCAATCGTACAGATATTCGGTTTTCAAGGAGTTGCCTTGTCGCGTCAGAGGAGTCTACCTTGCCCGGAGACGTTCCCAATTGCCTCCCAAAGTTTGTGTGCAAATGGATGTCTTGCGATGAAAACAAGCCAATAGAGCTCAGCCGCCTTGCTGTTTTCAACAACTTCAATGGCGTCGCTGGATGACGTACCAAGGTCTTTGATGAGTGAGCGCCAGTATTCGAAGATTTTTTGTCGCACAAGGTCCTGCCGGCGTTTTGTGTCAACGTGTTTGCGCCATCCCGGAACAAATTCGTCGAGATCCTTGGGACCATCCAGTCGGATGTAATTGTGAAGATCGCGCTTTAAATCCATCGCGCTTACGTGGACCAGAAGGTCCATTCTCTTTATTGATGCGAGCTTTTTGATGATCGAGAACGGAAGCGTCCCAAGGTTATACGGGTCTAGGAATGCAAAATGGAGTCCTTGACGATCGAGCCGTGAGATGACTTGGTCCACGGTCAAGGAGGCCTCACCTACAAACGAATGGACATTTGCGCCGCGCGCTGTCAAGCGCTTCTCGGCAGCGTCTACGTATTCCGGATTAGCGTCAGAGATGAAGAGATCGCTGAATTGGTCGCCAAACTTTGCCGCTGCGTCGAAGGCAACGAGCGGGCTACCATCGACGAAAACACCTGTTTCTCGTATCCATGAGCGGCCAGGGCCACAGTAAAGATCTAGATAGGCGCAGCTGGTGTAACTGCGTCGCGCGCCGTGTGAACTATCGACATACTTGCGGAGTCTCTCGTGTTTCTCCTCCGTCCAGGCTCCGACTTCGCTTGCCGGAAAACCGTCGGCATCCAGCTTGTCCATTCGCCGCCTCTCGGTAGGCCCATTGCATTACTGTATATTATTACAGTATCTGAACTGGATTGCAAGCCCCACCCAAGCTCAAGCCTCACCCAAGCGGCTTTCTTAGAATGGGTTGCCTTAGAATTTCTGCTCTGGTTACTCGGGGAGTTTATTGAGCAATTTCACGCCTTCGCACTTGGCTCGTCTAAGCTACCAAAGGGCACGATCCAAATCGCTCAAGTCAGGCCGAAGTCCCGAGGGATGTCGCGCCCGGGACACCATTCGTAAGCCGGATAGGACAGATCGGTATATTTGGAGCGCCTTTGTTCCATTCCGGCTGGAACTGGGGCGCTTATGGAGTACTTTGTCTGGCACTGCAAGCAAGGCGAATCAGCGTGCAGTAATCAATCGAGGAGAAGATATAAACAGATAAACCGCGGGACATCTACAGGGTTCAACATTGACTCTTCGAGTTTCGCCGTTCCTGCGTTCATTCTTCTGGATCGCCCTGCATGAGTCCCAGTCTCTCCATGCGGTAGCGCATAGATCTGAATGTAATTCCCAATCGGCGCGCCGCCTGTGTGCGGTTGTACCGCGTCTCTTCTAGCGCCCTCAGGATCTCGCGCTTCTCTATCTCATTTAGAAAGTCTTCAAGGGACTCCGTCCCTCGCAACGCAATAGAATCCAATGAGGGAAACTTCCGCACACGATCGTCGGCTTGTTCCGAGCCCAGTATCCCTTTCATCACAACGATGCAAAGAGCTCGAAGAATGTCCCGAGTTTGGTCGGCCGTAAACGGAACTCCTGGACCATCCGCCCGATCCTTGGTCCCCGGTGTT
>CAZVHN010000416.1:0-13131 GCA_964626895.1 uncultured Chloracidobacterium sp.
CAGCGATTTTCGCGGCTTCGTCTTTTCCGACGAACAGCCGGGCGCGCGCCTGTTCGGTGATCTTGAAGGCTTCAGATGCATAAGCCAGCGCGCTGCCCTCCAGCGGAGCGCCCGCAGCCGGCGCCGCAATCAATGCCATCTCTGCAAGCGAACTTGCTGCCTCATCGAATACGTTCTTGGTGGTGGCTAGAAAAGTCGTACGCGCTTCGTCAGCGTGCAAACTCCCTTGCCGCAACGTCTCTATTGTCTTGATTGCGTCGCGATAGTTTCCGACTGCGGATTCCCTCATTGTGCCGGCCTTTTTGGGATCCTTTTCCTGCACCGCCTGCAACCACAGGCTGCGTCCCTGTCCCCGCTGCGCCGGCCACATCAAATCAAGGCGCTTGTCGTCCTGTGCTCCCTTAACTGCTTCAGTGTAAGACTTAGTTGCGTCCTTGAGCTTCCCTTGACGCAGCGCCACGTCGCCGAGACTCGTTCTGGCAGCCGCGCGAAAGCGCCGCGTCTGCCCAAGATTGCCAATTCCTGCCAGGCTGCTACTCGTTGCCTCGAGCGCACTCAGAAAATTCTTTTTTGCTGTTTCCATATCGTTATTGAAATAAGCAATGCGCCCCAAGCCGAGTTGATTGCTCGAATAGACGATCGAGTTGCGATACTCGTCGAGTTCCTTTTTAACCTCGAGGGCTATCGCCATTGCGCTGGTGGGTGCGGCGACGGAGACGCTGCCCGTCGAAAGACCGCCCGCTATTGCCCCAAGCCCTCCAAATCGTCCGCCGGCTTTTTTCGCCGCGCCCTCGGGTTTCTTGACCACCATCTGTCCGTAAGCCGCACTTGCTTCAGGAACCCGTCCCAGCCGAAAGTTTATGTCGCCAATTTTGGCCAGCATCAGGTTAGCGTTGAACCGGTCGTCGGCAAGACCCACCGCTGCCGTTACCACATCCTGTTTTTGTTCAGCCCCGAGAAAACCTTCCAACGCCTTTTTGTAATGGTCGAGCGCCACGTTGTATTGCCCCTGTCTCAAGTAGAGGTCGCCCAATTCGTTGTGAGCGGCGGCTATACCACGATTGTTCTTGGCCGCGCTGTAGAGGTTCAAGGCAGTTTGCAGTTGGCCCAGAGCCTGATCAGATTTGCCGCGTTTTAAGAGGCGCCGGCCCTGCCGTAGCGCCGTAGCAGCTTGATCGCCCTGCTGGGTGACCGGCATTGCCACTGTGTCTGAGGGCAGCGGGAGCGTGGAAAGACCTAACAGCAGACTGACGCCCAAAAAGTGGGTGATGGATTTAGCGGCATCGAATTTCATGGGGAACTCCTCTTCATTAACTTTCGGTTCAAGGTCCCGCTCAAGGTCTCAGAGCAAACCCGAGCCTCCAGTTGGGTCCATTAAGAAATGTCCGTCTCCAGCGCTATCTATTTGTGTATGAGTTCAAGCATCGCAACGAGGATGTTGGCGTCTGTCGAAGCCCTCATCATGACCAGGGAAGGCTCCGGATCATCTTTACTCAGACCAAGGCCACGCGTGGTGGCCTCGTGCTCGACAGTGGTCTGGGCCTTGCCATATCGCTCCGATTTCGCGACTTGGACGGGCGCGCTCAGTTCTGTCTGAATCTTCACCCACAGATCGGCTTCGACCTTTATAGGACACTTATTCTCGTTCTGCTTGCAAAAGTTGATTAGATCATCTTCAGTAGGTATTAATGGCAAAGGATCGCGCGCGAACACAAAAAAGAGGCGCTCGGCTCCGGCATACTTGTCGAAAGTAAACCAACGCAATCGTTCCTCACTTGCAGTGCCTGAGGGAATCTCAAATGGAACGTGCGACTGAATGTAGTTTCCACCTTCGTCGAGCTCCGCACTGGGATAGATCATCACTGGCTTGCCGCCGTCGGTAGTGTTGAAGATGTAGAGATAACCGTCGGTATTCGTTTCGAGCAGGACACGAACCCGTTCGCCACTCCGGAATACGCGAGAAGGATCCGCTCGGACAGACAGCCCATTCGAGTCGCGTGCGAAGAGCGTTAACCCCAGTCCCATCTTTTGGGCCTTCGGCTTCGTCGCGGCCGTCCCGTCAGTCTTCATTTCCGTCTTGGCCCCGACCCCTACAGAAGTACTAGTAGTGCCGATCGCTACGGAAGCACTACCTGAGGCCTTGGCCTGGGAGGTCTTCGGTCGTCGCCGGGTCGGTCTAGCCGTGGAGGCACTCGGGCTGCTCTTTTCAACCGGCTTGGGCCGCGAGGTGAGAAATGCCCCGCGAACACCTTCCTCCTGCTCCTGGCCAAATGAGGGTGTCACTCCTCCAATGTCAAAGCCACCCAGCACCATTGCCAGGAGGAAAAGTATGGTCCTTGTTTTCATCTCAAAATCTCCTTGAATTAAATAACGTGAATCCGGCGAGCTCACTTGTGTTGAATACGAATGTCAAAGACAACTGGATTGCCGGAGGTGCTGGACTTCGGGACTTTCAGCTCCATGAACGGCTCACTTGCGTTTTGGTCATTGAGTTGGCTTTTCGGCGCGTTCGTTTTGTACTTGACCAGGAGGCTAGTCAACTCCATCTGCTCCTCCCTGGTCAATGGTTCTCCGGTGGCCTCGGCGCTAAGGAACTTAGGGTCGTTAAGCGAGGTAGGGGAAAAGATGATTGTGTAATCCTCGGTTCCCGCCTTCTTATCCAACTTCAGCCAATGCTCCAATCCACTCGGGAAACTGAAATCAACCGCTTTAGAAACCTGGTTGCTTTCCAGGCCCGAAATCGCCGGAGGTGTAGCCGTCAAAAACGCGGTGGGCTGGTTCTGTTCACCGGGCCCAACGATATACAAATAGCCGTCCTCGCTAAATACGAAGTGAAACTTGAACGACTGTTCGGATGCAAGTGGCACGACACCGGCAACGCGGACAGGCTCTCCTATTAGAGACTCCGGCAGAAGCTCGAGCCAGTAGCGCCCCAGATTCTTCGTCTCCACACCGGTCGTGCCATTTGATGCAACTTTCTTATCTACAGTCCCCTCAGCGGTGTTGTCTGATTTTCCTGTTAGCCATTTGACTGCGAAGAAGCCACCAACTCCGACAATAAGAAGGATTAGCACAAGGACGCCGGCGCCTACCAACATCATCGGTCCGCGACGCGCAGGTTGAGTGACCTGAGGCTTTGGTGCCTGAGGGATTGTTACACTCGAAGACATGTCAACAGGAGCGACGACCGGCGAGAAGGCTTCCACACTCTGCCACTCCGAGTTGCCCGCTGGCGTCGCTGCCGATAGTTTGCCATGAGCGGGCGGTGCTTCTGATGGGCTCGCCACGTGCGGCGCTGGAGACTGAATGGCAGATACCGTGGCGCTCGAGTCGACGGTGATAATGGTCGGAGCGATAAGATCCGATTCCGTTGCGCCGGCCTTAGGTATGTTCGAGGTCGGTGATCGCGAAGCTTCAATATGGGGAAGATCAGGGACCGTTCTTGATAAATCGTCTGGCGTCGCTAAGTCGATCGCTCCCCGCAACGCTGCCGCCAGCTCGCCGGCGGTAGCTTGTCTGTCACCGCGATCCTTTGCGGTGGCCCGGGCGATGACTTCGCTAAAAAACCGGGAAACGCCAGGAACAGCCTCGTGCAGAGGAGGCGGGACGACGGAAATGTGTTCTCGGCGCAACTCGTGGAGCGTCTGGCCTGAATAAGGACGATTGCCGACAATCATCTCGTAAAAGACCAGGCCCAGACTATAGATGTCCGCGCGGCCATCGATCTCTGAATCCCCATCCCGCTGCAACTCGCCCCACTGTTCCGGCGACATGTAGTGCGGCGTACCCAGCACCTGTCCCGCCATCGTTAGTGCTGTGGCGCCGCCGCCATCAGCGCCGGCAACTTCTCGCATTTTGGCGATGCCAAGATCGAGCAACTTCACGACTGGTTCCCCTGTGCTCGATTTACCAATCATGATGTTTTCAGGTTTTAGGTCCCGATGCACGACTCCCGTTGCATGGGCCGTATTCAGCACACTCATGATCGGTTCCAGGATTTCGAAAGCCTCCGCCGGAGTCATGGGGCCGCGGGCCTTCATTTCCTGGCTAAGTGTGTGGCCTTCAACATGCTCCATCACCATGTAGATAGTGCCATCGCTTGCTGTACGGAGATCGTAAACGGTGACCGCATTTGGGTGACGAAAGCGTCGCGCCGCCTGACCCTCCCGGCGAAACCGTCGCAGCCATTCCGCGTTGTTGCGCACCTCGGGAGGAAGAATCTTGATCGCGACCCGATCGCCAAGAAGGATGTGGCGAGCACTATAGACCGCTCCCATTCCTCCCTTGCCCAGCATTGATTCGATTTGATACTGGCCGTCGAGGACCGTATCAACTATCGAGGACGGATCGTCTTCCAAAACTTCGCCGTCAACCGGGCAGAAGCTCACGCCGTCGTCGTACTTAACTTTGCAGATAGTGCAGTGTTTCATGAAAGGCTTAAACCTAGAGAGCGACATTCGAGCGAATGCGGCGGAAGGGCGGCCATAGGGCATTCGTTCTGAGATGTCGGGAAGCTAGTCTAACACAGGGAAGGTAGCCATGATTATCAGGCAGGAGGATGGGGTAAGACGTCCGGATACGGGCCCAGGAAGCGCTCACCGTTGAAATGAATTAGGTGGTCGGCATTTTCGGCAACCCAGACTTCAGTTTCCCAAGAAATCTGAGTGAGGAAAGTTCGCATAGCTCCCCTGGTCGCGAACGCCGTTACAAAAATAAGTCCAGCGGCACACCCAGAAAAGAGTTGCTTTAGCTCACTACGTCGCTTGCCGTCGACTGCGCCAACACTGGTTACCGCTTCAATCAGTAAGAGCCAGTTTCGCCGCTTATGGTGGATAACAACGTCTGGCATTTTTGCTGCTGCTGGAATTTGAATGCCTAGCTTCTTAAGATACTTCTTATCCAAATGAAGGAACTTTTTCTCAGCGTCGCCAATGTAAACGACGATTCCGCCTGGGACGAACCTCGGGCAGAATTCTTCAATGACCGACTTTATGAGAGGGTTTTGGCCTCCAGGTGAGAGAGATACTGTTTCTCCAGATGGTAGGGTGACTGGAATCCGAATCATGCTTCGCTCACGAGCAAGTTCCTTGAGAACGCCTTCGCGGCTCTTGAGATAAGTCTCCAGGTTGTAGCGCCATTCCAGGGTGCCAAACGATCGGAAAAGCTCAAGGGCGTGAGGTTCCAACTGATAGACAGTTCTGCCGCTGTTTGTAGGTCGGGAGGGGTTATCGGGGTTTCTAATGAGCAGACCCGATTCTGCGAAATGTTTTACAGCCTCATCTCGAATCTGCTCGCGCGAATTTGGGGCGTAGCGAAGACCGTAGAACTCGCTTACAAAGGTTATTATGGGCGTGATGCCGCGGAGAGGATTAACTGAGCTACTCCACGCTTCGGTTGGTTTTAGGCCGAGCAATGCAAGCAACACGTAGCCGGCTGTCTCATTGCTCTGTTTCGCAGCAAAACCTAACTCTCGCAGCGTTTGCATTGCTTCCTCAACCTTACGCCTGCGCGCTGATGCCAGCCCGCCGCGCTTCTTAACTGGCATTACAAAGTTCCCTCTCTACCAAGTTGTCTAACTCGTTTTGGTTAATTGGATATCTGATCTTGGCGCCTAACCGTCTTAATGCTTCGCCAGACGGATATTTGAGTTTCCGCAAATCCGTCGCATTAACCTGAGTATGTCCGCTGAACTGACGGAAGTAGGAATCGACGACAGTTGAATTTAGGAATGCCGCCAGCCCTTTTGCCAAAGACATCGGGAGACCGCGTCCTCGAATATGAAAATAGTTTAAATGATTCTCGAATGCTACTCGTTCACTGTTCACCTGCTTTGGATCATAGAGACAGGCAACAATTCTCCGCCGCTCTTCTTTCGAGCTAAACCTTTTGACCAAAACATAGAGATCGGACGGCACCAGCAAATCGAGAGTCAGATCTGAAATCACTATCGCGTTCGGCTTGCGAGAGTTCTTCTTCGGCCAGGCTATCAAGCCTCCGTTGAAGTGACACGGGTAGATTAGCGGTGCGGTGTTACTGCCAGGTTCCTTGCGCAGAAAGCTTCTAGCTCTGAAGTCAACTACTCGTCCGGTTGAGACTGCCAGATCAAGATCATCTAACGTCCCTTTGAAGCTGTTGAGAGCCGAGTTAGCACGCGCGCATGGTTCACCGATTCCAATATGGATAAATTGCTCGGGATCACTTGGTAGCACGACATCGCTATACCGAACGCGACGCTCCGCAACCTCGCTATTCTGGCTGCCGCTGCTACTAGAAAGAATTACCTCATCGGTTTGGGACTCGTCTTTAACGGCATGAACGATGATGTTTTCCTGCAATACATTATCCCTGCCAAATGCAGCCGATCGCGATTCGAAGAGGTGCAAACGCTTCACCGACATTGTGCCGAGCAACTCGGCACGAAATGGCGCGAAATATGGACCATTGCAGAAACTTCGAGGTGTGATAGCAACTAGCTCCCCTTCATGAGAAAGCAATCTAAGGATAAGCGCGACAAACGCCGCATAAAAATTGCTTGTCTCAATGCCAACTGAGCGCAAGAGGAGACGTGCTCTGGAATCGCTTCGGAGTTTTTTGTAGGGAGGATTAACTATAGCAGCATTGAAGAGCTGCGATTGAGGTGAGAAGAGATCTGCTCGAAGAATAGAGACCGAGGCACTGATGAAATCTTCATTGAGTACGCTTGCGGAGAAAAGGATGCCAGCGCGCTCACAATCTTCCTGACAGTGATCGAGCGTTCTTTGCAAAGCCCCGATCACACTATGGTCAATCTCATAAGCTGTGACGCCTATTCGCAATGGCTTGCATTCAGCTGTACACAATCGTCTTACGAAAGCTGCTGTGAGATCGCCCCGGCCCGCGCCAGCATCCAACAAGCCAACCTCACGCCATTGGGCGTTGAAAAACGATGCCATTAGATCGGCAACGTGTTTGGGCGTGAGAAACTGACCTAACTCGTGACGCGTAACAGAGGTCTTACGCGAACTTGTTCTCTGCTCTTCGGGCCAATCCTCGGCCAACGCAGTACCGGATGCTGTGAGGTGGGTTTTCATGATTATCACCAGAGAAGAATTAGAGAATTATACATGATGCTATCGGCAAATCTCCCGCCAGTTTAGTCAATGGCCAAGACAAAGAGATCAAGCCTCGCTGGGGGTAAACACTTCCCTGAGCGATCCCCTATATGGGGCTCGCGGAATGTGCTGTTTAGTGGCCTCAGGAATAGATCCGTCGCGCGTATTCGTCAACCATGCGGTCGCTGTTGAACTGGGGAACCAGAGTGACGATGGAGCGCTTCATCATTGAGATCCATTTGCGGGGTAGGCCGTCGGAATCACGCTCGTAATAAAGTGGGACAGCCTCCTGCTCCAGAACCCGGTACAGCGATTCAGCATCGCTGGCATCCACGTCGCCGGCTTCCACGCCGTCCGCTGAGTTGCCAACTGCGAAACCGTTGGTGCCGTCGTAGCCTTCCCGCCACCAGCCGTCGAGTACGGAGAGATTCAATCCCCCGTTCATGGCCACCTTTTCACCACTCGTTCCCGAGGCCTCCAGCGGTCTGCGGGGGACATTGAGCCAGACATCGACCGACTGCACCAGCTGACGCGCAATCTCCTGATCGTAATCTTGCAGAAACACCGCCCGGGCCCGAACCCGGGCGTCATATTTCCATTGGGCCACCTGCTGGAGAATAAATTTCGCTCCCTGATCCTGAGGATGCGCCTTGCCGGCGAAGACAAACTGCACCGGCCGATCTTCACTGTTAATTATTCTGAGCAGTCGTTCCGGGTCTCTGAGCAATAGGCTCCAACGCTTGTACCCGGCAATGCGGCGCGCAAATCCGATGGTGAGCGCTTCAGGGTCAAACATTTTTCGCGCTGACTCGGTCAATTGGGCGCTCTCGCCACGTTCCTCACGCGCATGAAATGAACGCTGTCGGATGAAGGCAATGAGACGTTGTTTCAACAGCGAATGCACGGCCCACAACTCTTCGTCAGAAATTCTTGCAATGCCTTGCTCCCAAGCCGTGCGGTCGCGCGTTTGCGCTGACCAATCCTCCCCAACGTAGTTCTCGTAGAGCGACCGGATCAGTGGGGCCACCCACGTAGGCGCATGCACCCCATTCGTGACGTGTGTGATCGGAACTTCGTCAACCGTTCTCTCCGGCCAAAGTTTCTGCCAGAGAGCTCGAGACACTTCACCGTGTTTGCGGCTCACTCCGTTAGTTGAACGACACATCCGGATAGCCAGAGGCGTTAATCCATAATGCTCTTTGAGGTTGAGTGGATCGACACGGCCCAGGGCAACAAACTCTTCATGCGTGAGACCAAGCTCTTGTAGGTAGGTCGGGCCAAAGGCCCCGGTCACAAGATCGGGCTCAAACTCATCGTTTCCCGCAGCGACAGGCGTGTGCGTCGTAAAAACGCAGAGCTCGCGCACCTGTTGCGCTGCCTCCGTAAATCGCAGTCCGGAGTGAATCATCTCGCGAGCTAGCTCCAGAGTCAGAAAGGCCGAGTGTCCTTCGTTTAAGTGAAACACGCTCGGCTCCAGCTTTAATTTTCTCAGTAGCCGCACCCCGCCGATTCCCAGCAACATCTCATGGACGATTCGCGTATCACGATCACCGCCGTAGAGGTGCCCTGTTACTAAACGATCAATGTATTCATTCTGAGTGATGTTTGTGTCTAGTAGATAGAGAGGAACGTGACCAACGTCCGCACGCCAAACCTGAGCATGAACGGTACGCTCCCGCATCGAGAGGTCGATCAGCCAGGGCGTGCCATCTTCGTTCTTGATCTGATTGATCGGGAGTTGCTCGGGATAGGTTTCTCCATAATGCTCTTCCTGCCAACCGTCGCGCCTGAGGCGTTGGCGAAAGTACCCGAAGCGATAAAGCAGCCCCACGGCCACCAGCGGCAGCCGAAGATCACTCGCCGACTTCAAATGATCTCCGGCCAGAATTCCCAGCCCGCCCGAATAGAACGGCAAGGAATTGTGAACTCCAAACTCGGCGCAGAAGTAAGCCACCGGATGTTCAGGACTAATCGGACTCCTGCCGTTTTGGCTCGATCCAATTTGCGTGGTCAGGGGCGTCGCCATGTATTGCCGGAAACGATCGCTTAGTTTACGTACTCGTTCGATGTAGATGGGGTCGGTAGCCATCTGCATCAGACGATATTCTGACGTTCTCGCAAGCAACTGCCGCGGATTGTGCTCACACTCTTCCCAGACATCGGGATCAAGATCGCTAAAGATACTTGTTCCGTCCGCTGACCAACTCCACCAGTAGTTCCATGCGAGTCGGTCCAGGGGACGAAGAGGAAGCGGTAGCGAGGAATTGTTAGTAGAAGTTGTCTTGTTGATGTCTTCGGTAGTTTCGATCATTCGGTTTTCGATATCAACAGGCTATAGCGGCCACAGATGAACGCAGATGAAACACGGATTTGAAAGAGTATAAGTCATAACGACATAAACCGTGATTAGCTTTTATAGGTGCTACCTGTGTGAATATGTGGCCAATCTCTTAAGGGGTTAAAAATGAAATTCAGTCCGCGCATTATCGACCGGCTACATACAACTTCCGACGCGTTACCTGAATTTATGATGCCGCAGAAATACGTTCATGTCGCTTTGTTTAAAGAAGACCAGCCGCACCTCATTTAGAAGATTGTCAGTCGCCAGAAACTCCATAATTGCCTGGGAGGCTGCGGCCGCCGCGTCGGCCGGCGGATATCCGTAGACGCCGGTGGAAATTGCCGGGAAGGCAATCGAGTGCAGAGAATTTTGGACAGCCAGCCGCAACGAGTTCTTATAACAGGCTGCCAGGAGTTCTGCTTCGCGTCCATCATGCCGACCAAAAATGGGTCCCACGGTATGCACTACAAAACGAGCAGGTAGATTTCCAGCTGCCGTGATCACGGCTTCGCCAGCAGGCAGACCCTGCGGATACAGCTTCCGGCGTATCTCACGACACTCATCCAGAATGGTGGGCCCGCCGCCCCGATGGATTGCGCCGTCAACCCCGCCACCACCCAAAAGCGTCGAATTGGCCGCGTTTACAATAACGTCGACGTTCTGCTTGGCAATGTCGCCGACCACCAGGCACACGCGGCCGCTAAGAAAAGTTCGGTCCAGCGCTTTTGAAGTTTGCATTGCCAATACTCTTCGCCTTTCCTTACTCTTCAGCACGCGGCTCAACTCTGATTTCATCGAACATGCCTTGACGGCGCAATGCTTCGGCGACGCCCTTGGCCTTGCGCTCAGTCAGCGGGTGCTCGGGATCCGCGCTGGCGATCTCGAACACGCGGTCCTCAAGCATCACCACGCCGAGAGAGCCAAGGGTGACGCCCGGCGTAATCTGTATTTCATCCATGTTGTGGATTCGAAAGTGCCCCGTTTGTTCGACCCAATCTTCAATGAACGGGTCTCTCAGGGCATGTTCGGCTTCAGATTCCGAGAGGAAAGGCCCCTCCACGATGAGACAATATTCGCGCACTTTGCCTGTCTACCAGATAGTGAGTCGCTCGTGCCTCGTCCTGCCGGCCTCCGGATGACCAGCAACCGGCCAAGTTAGAACGCAGGGAGGAGTACGTCCCAACTTATCTTCTTCATCTTGCTTCGTCTCTCTCACTGGGTCATAGCAACTTTACCATCGTGGCCCATCACGAACCAAGGCAGAGCAGCGATTGTAGGTCACCCTGCTGAATGCGAAAACGCCGCCGGAAGACTACTCCCGACGGCGTCATATTTCCCGCGGTTTAGGAGCGCGGGCATCTTGCCCGCATCAAGCAAACCAGTCACTCAAGATAAGGATAAAGCCTTTGACTCTAAGAGAGTTGCAGTCTCAGTTGAGGGCGGGCAAGATGCCCGCGCTCCACGTTGCTGGAGTTCGGCTGGTGCTTAGTTAGCCATCGCGTATTGTGCGTTCAGCGCATCTCGCAGACGCCGGAAGTGCGAGTCGAAACTGACGAATCCGGTCGTGCCCTGAAAGAAGGCCCTACCACCTGTCTCCTTGGCCAATCGGTTGAGTGAACTTTGGCCGTAGCTTGCTGCAATACGGCTTCGGCTAGTAAGGCCAACAGATGGCGCGTAAAACGAATAGACTGCAACGTTGCGCTCATTTGCATGCTTGATCGCTCGGTGGAGATCCAACGTGTTGCCGGCAGCGCCCGAATCAAACCCGCGCGACGTGTCTAGTCCGTCCGAGATCAAGAGCACGGCATTCGTTCCCTTCCAGCCCGCTTCAAACTTGCGAAGCGCTTCGATAACTTCCACGTAAGGATTGAAAGGCGATGCCGCCGGGCTGGCGAACGGAATGCGCAGCGAACGCGCTGCCCTGTCCAGATCCGTAGTAAACGGCTGACGAACCTGCAAGCTTCCGCTGGTGATATAACCGGTCATTACTCGCGATCCGGCAGGCAACGACCGAATAAAGTCGCGCGTGATGTCGAGTTCGTTGCCAACCTGAGAAATAAGATCATCCTGGATCAGGATTGCAATATTGAGCGGCGTCAAGATACGCGCGTGTTTCTTGTCGCTGATAGGGTTTTCTGAGCGGGTGGCGAGTGTCGCGGTCGTGCTAGCGAATAACACTGCCAGGGCTGCGACAAACGAAAGCATTCTTCGGTAAAACATGGTTCTTTCTCCTCCAAAAACGATTCGACCTTTTGTTCGGCATTTCGATGCTATTCTCGCGAGATCGGTTGCTAAAACGAGGCCGCTTAAGGCCACGGAAGCGGGTTGAGCGCAGACGACCAGGCGCCAACCGGCCTACAGGAGAGCGCCGTTACGAGTGCGCTCAGATCAATGCTGCGCCCTTATCGGTTCAACTTGCGTTTACCCGTCTCGCTCAGATAAATTAACTCCTCAATCCGGAGCACATCCTGCCAGCCAATCGGGCTTTAACTGAAACGGATGGGTATCCTTCGCCAAAATTCGCACACCGGAGGGGATTAACCTATGAAAGTCTATTCGACAGATGCCATCCGCAATCTTGCGGTCATTGGACACGGCGACGCAGGGAAGACGCAGTTGATCAGTTCCCTTCTCTACGTCGCCGGCGAAACGCCTCGTTGGGGTAAAGTGGACGAAGGCACGACGGTCACCGACCACGAAGAAGATTCCATCGCTCGCAAGATCACCCTCAATATCGGACTCGCTCATTTAGACCACCGGGAAACCAAACTCAATTTTATAGATACGCCTGGATATGCCGCATTCGTGAGCCACGCTCGCCCGGGCCTGAGGGTCGCTGATTGTGCCGTTGCGGTTGTTGACGGTGTTAAGGGTGTCGAGGTGCAAACGGAGAAAACCTGGGCCTACGCAAACGAGTTTCTCGTGCCCCGTATCATGGTCATTACCAAGCTCGACAAGGAGCATTCAGACTTTGGCAAAGCACTCGAGAGCGCCCAGCGGACGTTCAGCCGAGCAATCATTCCCTTTACGTTGCCGATTGGAAGAGAGAAAGATTTTCGCGGTGTGGTGGATGTTGTTCATATGAAAGCCTACGAGCTGGGTGCAGACGGCCAGGCAAAAGAGATTGATATCCCGAGCGACGCACGGGAGTTGGTTGAGAAAACGAGAGAGCGACTCGTTGA
Organism: uncultured Chloracidobacterium sp.; assembly: GCA_964626895.1. Classification (GTDB taxonomy): domain Bacteria; phylum Acidobacteriota; class Blastocatellia; order Pyrinomonadales; family Pyrinomonadaceae; genus PSRF01. The sequence continues at coordinate 12,615 of CAZVHN010000416.1, forward strand.
GCTGGTAGCCGAATCCGACGATGCTTTGATGGAGAAGTACTTCGAACAAGGGACACTTGAGGAAGCCGACATTATTCCCAATATCAATAAGGCCATCGCGCAGAGCAAACTGTGCCCGGTGTTCGCTGTCTCAAGTGCTACGCTGGTGGGATTGCGTGCTTTACTTAACGGTATCGTCGACTATGCGCCCGACCCCGCCCACCACGAAGCAGAGTATGGACTTCCCGCAGACGCCGATCCGGACGCACCAAAGATTGCGCGCCGCTACAGCGACAGTGAACCATTTTCGGCTTACTGCTTCCGCACAGTGGCCGATCCTTTTGCCGGCCGCATAAACGTTATAAAGGTAATCAGCGGCCGGCTGCAAACGGACGCCAACGCTTTGAATTCAACCCGGGGAACGATGGAACGACTCGGGGCTTTGCATGTCGTTCAGGGTAATCAACTCGACAAGGTTTCTGAGGCCCATGCGGGCGACATTATTGCGTTCGTTAAGCTGAAGGAGACCCAAAGCGGT
>CAZVHN010000417.1:0-5083 GCA_964626895.1 uncultured Chloracidobacterium sp.
TGCAAGCGATTCCCGACTCAAGCCGTCCATAAGAAGCTTGCCGGCCCCAGGGCGCTCTCCCGCGACCAGAACGCCGCGTTGCCACAATGTCGGAGTCGCCAATACTCCCAAAGGCATGCCGATAACGATAGAGAGCGACGTGCCGGCGATTGCGATCGCCAATGTCTGCAAAGCAGCGGCCCCTACTACACGTAAAAATGATGGAGAAAGATCCGGGGGAAACAGGCCACGAAGGAATGCCATGACTGAAGCCACGGCACCGGGTTCGAAAAAAGCGGTCGGATGAATTTCGGCAGCGCGCCAGGAAATGACGAGCACAAGGACGATTGTTGTCCACGAGAGAAGCCGCTTGAGCTTTAGAGCGCTTTTCTGGCGCCAGTATTGCCGGCTAACGTGCGCAGCTTGGTTCACGGCTGGATTCATTCCTTGCTGCGTCGCGCCAATTTATAGATTCAAGACGCGCGCCATTCGTTAATTGCTCTCCCGCGTAGAGAGCAGTGATCGCTGCACGATCGACTCTGGCGGCGGGTTTATCGAATACAATGCGTCCTTGACGTATGGCGATGATGCGCGGGAAGAGATGCAGCGCCAACTCGACGTCATGCATAGTGGCTACCAATGTGCGGTTTCCTTTAGTGACGAGGTTCATCAACAGCAAGCCGACTGATTCAGTAAGGGCAGGATCGAGTGAGGCAAACGGCTCATCGGCGAGGATCACCTCCGGGTCTTGCATCAGCACGCGGGCGATCGTCAACCGCTGCTGCTGGCCGCCCGACAGTTCGTCAGCTCGGGCATTCTGCTTGTCCGCAAGACCTACTGATTCCAAGGCGGCGGTCGCTTGTTTGTTATCGCCCTGACTAGGACGAACGATGTTACGGATTGTCTGTATCAGCGACCAACTTCCGAGTCTTCCACAAAGCGTGTTCTGTAGCGCTGAGAGTGTCGGAACCAGGTGCGGTTGCTGATAGATAGTGCCGATGCGTCGGCGAGTGGAGCGGAGATCGCCGCCTGACATTGCGGCAAGGTCTCGGCCATCAAATCTCAAGATTCCGCTGGTTGGCCGTAGGGTCGCATTAAACAGACGAAAGAGCGTCGTCTTGCCCGCTCCCGATGGCCCAAGCAGGGCCACTCGCTCACCTTTCTGCACATCGAAGGTGAGACCGTGCAGAGCCTGCACTGCTCCGTTGCGGCCGCCGTAGCTCTTGCTAATGTCCTTAAGTGAGTAGATCACTTTAACAAGCCGGCGTACTTGGCCGCCTGGCGCAACTCATTGTAATCGCTGTCATTCGCGCGGACGTATCTGGTAGCTCGGAGAAACTCGAGAATTGGCTTGTCCTCAGCGTTGTTGGCTCCAAGTTTCAGGAAAGCCGACGCGAAAGTTTCTGCGAGTTTTGGATCGAGTCCCTTTCGTGCAGCCCAAACATAATCAAAATAAGGTGGCGTCGTATAAAACACCGTGGCTTTCGCCGGATCGAGTTTGCCGTCTTTCACCATCTTTTGATAGACAGTCTCGTCCAACGCCCCAGCATCGACTTTCCTATTGGCAACAGCAAGCGCCGTGGCATCGTGCCCTCCTGTATAAACCGCTCTTCTTATGAATTCGGGATCAACATTCGCCTGACGCATGAAGTACTCTGGCATGAGATGCCCAGACGTCGAGTTGACGTCGCCAAAGGCAAACGAGTGTCCCTTGAGATCGTTGAGACCTTTGATGCCGGAATCAGGATGCGTGATAAACAGGCTATGAAAATTCTGATCCTGATCGCGCTGCACCAACGGAACCACGCCCGCCCGCCTCGATGCCTGCACGTAAGTGAAACCACCGAGATAGGCAATGTCCACCTGGTCATTGGCGATCGCTTCGACTACAGCCGCATAGTTGGTCGGGATCGTCATCTGGACCGTTGCTCCGGTCTTCCTTTCCAAATAGGAGACGAATGGCTCGCTGTCACGAAGCATCTTTCCCGGATCGTTAGTGGGAATCATGCTAAGCCGCAGAGTGGGTCTTGATGGGTCAGATCCGACGGATTTGCAGCCCGCGAAAACTGTGAAGGCGGCGATCAGAAGCAGAGTGAAGGAGAAACGCATTAAGACAACTCCTTCTTCTTGTTGGGTGTGATTTCGTGGATCGCTTTGCCTGACGTGAAGAATACGATCCACGAGACTACACGAATAAACACGAACCGGTAATGATACTCAGCGCCAAACTGACATAAGTTCCCGTAACAAGTATTACTGGTCGTCACGCGCCGGCCCCCCTTTGAACTTGGTGTACGATCCCCTTCGAGCACTGCAAATACAAGTTCCGGCGAAGTGTTCGTGATTTAGGTGTCGCGCGCCAGGTGAATGTTTCAATCTCGCTCTCCCAGCGCGCGGATTCCTCATCAAGCTACCTATAGAAGCAGACTTTCTACATCGTTCATTTCATCTTTTTCATCATGGGACCGGCGGCGACTCTCTTCTTGCTCAGCTTGGGCGCTGGCTTGAAGTTGGCCGGCAGAGGGGTTCCGGTATCGGCTGAGTTTACTTCAACAATCTGGCTCTTCAACGGCCCTAGTATTCCCAGCAGCTCGTCCTTCTCAGCTTGAGGGACATTCAACTTGTCGAGTGTGGCTACAAGATCTTCCACCAAAGCGCCAAACTCGCCTTCCGTTACCTTCATGTTCTTGTGCGACTTCTTCATGTCAAGCCCGGTGGAGGTACACGGGCCACCAGTGGCCGCGCATACCTGCTCAACAAGGTGCAGCTTTACGCGGTCGATATCGCTCTTGCCAAATTTCTTGTTGATGCGATCGTCGGCGGCGACGCGGCCGACAAAGTCATCAATCACGGCCTTAATGGCGGGCAGTCCACCGAGCCGGTCGTAGAGCGATTTCTTCATCATTGTGTCCTGAGCCGTGGCGGTGACAGCCATTGCTGCCAGCACGAAAAAGGTCAGTGCAAGCCTCTTGATTTTCTGCATGTTTTGCTCCTTTTGGATTGATAAAAAGGGGTTTTTCTTAATCCCCTCGTCTTAACCGACACTTTTCGTGCGGTTTTCGTTTGAGTGATCCTATTTACGGCCAGCTGTCCGTATTCGGATGTTCATTAGCTCAAGGCATTTGCGAAGGCAGCAGGAAATGCTCGTTGCCTGCGTGACAGTTACCTTGATTGTGGGTTTGTTTTCCCTTCGGCGTATCCAAGAATCTCAGGTTTGGGTTCCTGATCTACCACAGTGAGTGCCGCCTTGTCACTATCTTCGTGGTTTAGTGATGGCTCTAATACCTTCGTCTTTAGCGTTCTAGTTTTGCTCCGGCTCAAATTCTATTGTTATTGCTGCGACGGCATGTGGGGGCAAATTTGTTTCCAGAGAAACTGAACTGTCTTTGTAACTCCACGCCTGTCGTTCTTTTACGAGAAGCGATGCTTCTTGCAATTGCTCGACATCCTTCTCGGTCAAATACTCGGGCTGGCCCATCTCCTGCCATAAGGCTTTGGGATTCGCATGCACAGCGTCAATGCGCTGCGTATAGGCCTCGATTGGTCCGGGCGCTTTATCCAAGCGCATCTGAATTTGCTCAGTCTCAATCGAATGCCCCGGTGCTGTGTGATTCGTGAGCAAAACCGTCAGGGTCGAATCCTTTCGTATCACAGAGCAATCAACAGTTTCATGTAAGCCATCCACCAGCAGTTGCTCAGTGCCCACCTCATGAAGAAGTTCGAATGCGCGATAGGTCGGCTTCGGTATCCCGTGCAGATTCAGCAAACCAAATCCGCCGTGAAAAGGCGCCGATGGGAAGTAGTTCTCTTCGAAGATGTCTGAGAAAGTCCAGAAGCTATACCCATCAACCAGACCCTTCGCTTCCATTATCGTTGCCACGGCGAACGCTGCGGCGTATGGCTCATCGTGAAGTGGATCTCTCGGATTAGAAGAAGAGTTCCATTCGGTATAATAAACAGGTCTGCCGCGTGCGCGACGGCGCGTGTCCTGGGCTACTTCTCGCATAATTCCACGTTGGCTTTTGAAGAGTTGGACCTCAGTGTTCTGTTCATCACTGCCGGAAGCATCCGTGGGATAGTGATGCGTACTGATGAAGTCCGCTGGTACTTTCTGACGCTCGCAAAAGTTAACGAATTCTTCTATCCATTCGCTCTTCGCCGTAGCCGGGCCCCCGACCCGAAGCGCTGCATCTACCTTCTTGATGGCTTCGACGGTGTAGCGATAGAGTTTAAAGTAATCGCGTTGTGTGCCCGTCCAAAACGCCTTCAGATTTGGCTCGTTCCAGACCTCGAAAAACCACTCGCGCACTTCTGCCGCGCCGTAGCGATCGACCCAGTGAGAAACCAGGCTATTTATCAGAGTGGACCATTGCTTATAGTCTCTGGGCGGGGTGACATTCGCTTCGTAATTAAAAACAGTTCTGTTTCCGGAGGCGAGTGCTTTCGGCATGAAACTCAACTCAACGAAAGGCTTCATTCCAATTGAGAGGAGAAAGTCAAAGATTTGATCGGCGTTGAAGAAGGAGTAGAGGAGTTTGTTCTTCTGGCGAACGAGCGTGCCCATATCGTCAGAGAGCAGACCGTGAAAGCGCACGTAGCGGAAGCCTAGTTCGTCGTGGGAGCGTTGCAACTGGCGTTGCCAATCAGCACGCAATGCGACAGGCGCGTGGTCGCTTCCGACCGTGTGTTCCCAGAAATGCGGGAGCGGCGTCGGTGCTTCTGCCAGGTTACAGATGAAATTGATGCTGCTCATACGCTCTTTTGACTACTGTTTTCCCGATTAAGAAAGCATCGAGCCGGATTATTCATGAACCTTCATGTCATTCCAGCCTGCGTAAGCAGGCGACAGCATAAAGCCTGGGGCGTGAGGCGCCACTGCAACAAAGAGTCTTAAGCCTGCGAAGCAGGCGACAGCGAGGACCAAATTCGCGCTCGTCTCAAACACAATGCGCTGCCGCCCGTTACACGGGCTGATGCTTATCTTCGTTGCTTTCCTGGGGCTTACGCCCCAGGCTTTATGCTGTCGCCTGCTTACGCAGGCTGGAATGACATGAAGGTTCATGAATAATCCGGCTCGATGCTTTCTTAATCGGGAAAACAGTAG
>CAZVHN010000418.1:0-3647 GCA_964626895.1 uncultured Chloracidobacterium sp.
CAAGCACGAAGCGGTCCGGGCCGCTGGAGCTTGTTTGCGCTATGCCCGGGATACTCAACGCGCGGCAGCCGCCCACGTCACGGATTTGGTCTACTTCGAACCCCAGGACCACCTGGTGCTCGATGGCGTTACAGTTCGGAACCTCGAACTGGTTGAGTCTTTAGGTGGCGCGTCTGGTCGATCACTGCTCGACGTAATCGACGAAACAGTGACCGGAATGGGGGCCCGTCTCCTGCGGTCCTGGATGCTGCGTCCTGAGGTACGACGAGGAGGGATTGAAGCCCGACTCTCAGCCGTCGAAGATCTAAGCGCGTCGCACATCTTGCGAGACAAACTCCGAGCGCTCCTGAAAGAGGTTTCGGATCTCGAGCGTTTGAACGGCAGAATTAATCTGGGCTCGGCATCGCCGCGCGACGTAAACTGTATTCAGCGTTCACTGGACCAGATTCCTCATGTTCGGGCTCTTCTGTCAGACGCCCAATCCTCTCTGTTGCAGGTTTTGTGTGAAGGCACGGATGAGTTGCCGGAGCTGCGCGCGCTTTTGTCCAGAGCTATCAGCGATGATCCGCCGGCGAAGCTGAGCGACGGCGATACAATTCGCGCCGGCTACTCCTCCGAGCTCGATGAATTGCGCTCAACCAGCCGCAATGCCAAGCAAATCATCGCCACGCTGGAAGCTACCGAACGTGGTCGCAGCGGCATCGGCAATCTTCGAATCAGATACAACAGCGTCTTTGGCTACTATATTGAAGTGTCGAAAGCCAACGCGGGGCGTGTGCCTGCGGACTACGAGCGACGACAGACACTCGCCAATGCCGAAAGATATACGACTCCGGAATTAAAGGACTGGGAGAAGAAAGTCCTGGGTGCTGAAGAGCGAATTATTCAGCTCGAAACCGAACTGTTTACCGATGTCTGTCGTCAGGTTGCGGCCGAGTCAAGGCGCATTCAAGCCACGGCCCGGGCGCTGGCGGCAATGGATGCGCTCGCTTCTCTCGCCGAAGCCGCTGGGCGACGTCGTTTCGTTCGGCCCGTCATACACGATGGCGATGAAATTGAGATTGTTCAGGGGCGCCATCCGGTAATTGAAATCTTCAACGAACAGCCCTTTGTCCCCAACAGTCTCTACATGAATAACTCTACCGACCGGTTGCTCATCATCACCGGTCCAAACATGGGCGGCAAGAGCACTGTCCTGAGACAAACTGCAATCATCTGTCTGCTGGCGCAGATGGGTGGCTTTGTTCCGGCGGACAAAGCCAGGCTGCCCTTGTTTGATCGCATCTGGACACGAGTGGGCGCCTCCGACGATCTCACGCGCGGTCGTTCCACTTTCATGGTGGAGATGACTGAGACGGCCGCAATTCTTCACAGCGCCACGCCGCGCTCACTTGTGCTGCTGGACGAAATTGGACGCGGCACCGCAACCTTCGACGGACTGTCGATCGCCTGGGCAGTGGCAGAATACTTGCACGACTCCGCCGAACACGCGGCCAAGACCCTCTTCGCTACTCACTATCACGAACTGACTGAACTCGCCGAAAGATTGCCCGGTGGCCAGAATTATCAAATCACTGCCACCGAACGCCAGGGTGAGGTGGTCTTTCTGCACCGGCTTGAGCGCGGTCGGGCTTCGAAATCCTATGGAATCGAAGTGGCGCGATTGGCAGGTCTGCCACCCGCCGTGCTGGCAAATGCGCGGGAGGTTTTAGCGCGACTCGAGCGTTATGAACTGGATGTTTTTGCTGAAGAGGACCAGATTCTGGAGCAGCGGACGAGGTTTGCGGAAGAAGCAAAAGCAGCTTCGGCGGCAGTCGGGGGTGCGGCGGGTATGGTGTCGCCCGGAGAGGCAGCGTCTGCAAGCGATGCACTATCCGAAGTGACGAAACGAGCGGGCCGCAGAAGACTCGCCGCGCAAACATCACTCTTCGATCTGGCCAATCAAAAGATCGTCGATGATATTCGGGAGCTCGACACCGACCACCTTTCGCCCGAAGAGGCCAAAGAACTCTTGCGCAACCTGCGCGAGCGATTGCTTTAGAACTGGGAAAAGCTTTCAAGACGGTGGGACCTCATGATCACGAAAATTCGCAGGTTGGGAAGGGCGGTTTACCCCCGCTCAAGTTTCACAAGTCTCACCCTCCAAAGCCAAAGCCCAACTGAAGAGCCTTGACTTCAAAACCAACATTGTGCAAGAAATACCTCACCAAAACCTTCTGTTCCTCACAAACTAATGGCTCGCAAATGGTCCAACTCGAATCTTCCAGGTGCTCTACACTTTCTCACCGGGAATCTGGTTCAACGAACACCGGCTTTCACACAAGAAGCATCGTGTCTGGCATTTCTGGAAGTGTGTGGTTCTCTTGTTAGGGACTGGCCTTCCAAGCTGATTGCTTATGTGCTGATGCCTGACCATGTACACCTGATCGTCAATCCTCGAGACGGTGACATCAAAGGCTTTGCCGGCGCGCTGAAAAGCTTATCAGCCAAAGAGATTGTGGCAGTTAATAGGGACACCAGATTTCTACTTGAATCGCCAGATTCTGATGGCTCAATTCATCAGGTGTGGCAAGAAAGCTTCAAGGGGATGCCATTGTGGAGCGAGTGGATGATCTGGCAAAAGATCAACTACATCCATGCTAATCCGGTGAAGGCCAGACTTGTATCTTCGGCAAAGGACTATCGCTGGTCCAGCTTTCGAGCTTTCTATTTAGACACCGGAGAGCCGCTGGCTGTAGATCATGAATGGTGGTGGGATGATGATTTGGAAAAACTCTCAAAGGCAGTTAAGGAGTTAGGCTGGAGGAGTTACCACAAAAGGTCTGATAAGAATTAAGAAGCTAGCAGAGTGATGTTGATACTGTTGAGAGCTTCCCCAACTTGAGCGGGGGTAAACCGCCCTTCCCAACCTGCAAATTAGCAATAGTTGAACAGAACTGCTCACCGCCCGGGATCTCGCAGGTTGGGAAGGGCGGTTTACCCCCGCTCAAGTGGCTCAGGCTTTAACTCCAAAAGCAACCAGTCGGCTCCATGTTACCTGCCCGCCGGTGCCCTTAAAGGTGTATCACTGACCTTAAACCAATCCCCTGTTCCATCATTCGTCTTTAGCATCCTAATAAGTTCGCGGAAGGTGAAAGGTCTCGCACCGCGGCGGCCGAAGACAGAAATCTGATTTCCGCTCTCGTCCGCTGCCCGGTCTCGATCTAGAGCCTTAGAAACTCCCAAAGCTTCACCTTTGGTTTTGAAGGTGGCAATCAAAACAGGCTGCGGGCGCGGGCTAAAGCCGGCATACTCGGGCATTGTTTCGGGTGAGGTTAGCTGCAGAATGCGTAGGCCATTATGCCCGTCGGCCACATAGGCAAAGAGACTCGCATTCGTCATTGCGACCTTCACCTGGTGGACGTCATTCAGCTTGCCATCGGCATTGTAGGTTTGATCCAGGCGGGGCTTTTCCGGCTGCTCCACGTCAACAATCGCGATTCCCTCTTTACCATTCGCCACGTAAGCATAGGTGCGCGCCACGTAAACATCGTGAGCATCCGCCAGCGCCACAGTCGCACCTTCGACCACTCGTGCCTCAGCAGGAATCGTCAAATCGATGACTTTCAAACCTTCTTGATCGACTACAAACCCGTATCGGAACTGGA
>CAZVHN010000419.1:0-4572 GCA_964626895.1 uncultured Chloracidobacterium sp.
CTCCACGCTGGATCGCCAAGCGTCTGATCGTTGCCGTCAATGTCTCCTGCGGGAATGGCGGTGACTGGACGCCAGAAGTTGTAAAAGTATTTAGCGTCGAATCCCGCGATGAAGCCATCTGCCATCGCGAAGTTGACAAGAGCGAACAGTCGAGCGTTTTCCCGCATTGATCCGAACACCGGACAGATCATTAACCCAGGTGATTTCGGCCGCATCACCTCGACTATCAACAACCCGCGACTCATTCAATTCGCCCTGAAGCTTAATTACTAAACAAACGACGCAGAGACGGAAGCGGCAAGTCGAAGCTGTGAAAAAATTAGAGAAAGAGTTTCTTGAATAGTTCTCCGGAGCGAGGGCGAATTTGCTGGGCAAGGAAGGGGGCCGCAGCGCGCCCACTTACCTTAGCCAGGATACGAGCACTCAAGTCACAGAACCGCTTGCCGTAGCCAGCGGATGCTAGCACTCACCTTGGCATTAACCGTGAGAGGGGCGGGGTTTGAGTAAATAAGCAAGTCCGTCGGTTCGCCGCGGCAGCAAGTGACATCTATGACTGAAAAGCGGTTGATCTGATGTGATTGCCGATATGCCCGACCGAGTCTTACCATAGTCGGGTTTTGAGCAGTTTCGATAATGTTGAGAGCTAGCATCCGCTGACTACGGCAAGCGGTTCTGTGAGTTGAGTGCTCGTATCCGCGCAGCTACTATGCCCTACGACCGAGTCTTACCAAAGTCGGGTTTTGAGCAGTTTCGGTAATGTTGAGTGCTAGCATCCGCTGGCTACGGCAAGCGGTTCTGTGAGTTGAGTGCTCGTATCCGCGCAACTACGACAATCCACCAACGGGTAGTTGGTGAGACACTACAACCTCGGCTGCTCTTGGTGCGTGTGAGATGGCTAAGCAACCCTAATTATCTATATCTCTGATTACTGTCAATTCCCTTACGCGCGGCCAGCTGCCAGCCTTACATTCCTTTGTAATCCGGCCCGCCACCGCCTTCAGGAGTCACCCAATTGATAATCTGGTACGGATCCATGATGTCGCACGTTTTGCAGTGGACGCAGTTTGAGAAGTTGATCTGAAGTTTGCGCCTGCCGTTCGTTCCATCGTCAACCATCTCGTAAACCGCTGCCGGACAGAAACGCTGGCAGGGGTTGCCATATTCCTCGGCGCAACGCGTGGAACAGATGTTTGTATCCAGAACATGCAAATGCGCGGGCTGATCTTCGTTGTGCCCAACCGCCGCATGGTAGACGTCGGTAAGCTTGTTGAATGTCGTTTTGCCGTCGAACCGAAGCCCGTCGTAACGCTGTTCGATGTTGTCGCCGTGATATCCATAGGCCGACAGCTTCCTCATTACTTCGTGGCCGGGCTCCGCTTTGGTGCGATCGAAAATTCCCCAGGCCCGACCCCCAGTAATGAACTGCAGCCCGGTGTTTACTAATCCCAGCCAACGTCCATGCTTGAAACCCGCATGAAAGTTCCTCACCTTGCGCAGCTCCGGCATGATCCAACTCTCATTAACGAGTTGCTCATAGCGTTGCAGCCGGCGTGCTGAGAAATCTCCGGCTAACAGAGCCTCGAATATGGCTTCCGCAGCCAGCATGCCGCTCTTGATCGCTGAGTGAATTCCTTTCAGTCGCTGCGAGTTGAGAAATCCGGCACAGTCGCCCACGAGCAACACACCGTCGGCGTAAATCTTTGGCATGGCGAAGTAGCCACCTGCGGCGATTGTCTTGGCGCCGTAACGGATCATCTTGCCGCCCTCGAGTAAGCGGGAGAGAAAGGGATGCGACTTGAAGCGTTGAAACTCCGCATGCGGGTCGAGCAGGGGATCCTGATAGTCGAGACCGGTTACATAGCCGATATTGAGAATTCGATTCTGCATTCCGTAGATCCAGCCGCCGCCGTACGTGTGAGCATCTGACGGGAAACCCAATGTGTGTGTCACACGGCCCGTGGGATATCGATCGTCGGGAAGCTCCCACAGCTCCTTTACTCCGATACTGTAAACCTGGGGTTCCCGGCCTTCGTCAAGACCGAGTCGTTCGGTGAGTTTTTTGGTTAACGAACCGCGAGGTCCTTCGCCGAGCACGGTTACCTTCGCGTGCAAATCAACTCCTGGCTCAAAGTTGGCTTTCGGCTTCCCTTCCCTGTCGATTCCCTTGTCGCCGGTGCGAACACCAATCACACGGTCCTCCTCGTCGTAGAGCATTTCCGCCCCGGGAAACTCCGGGAAGATATTTACGCCGGCTGCTTCACACTTCTCGCCCAGCCAGGCCGTGAGCCGGTTCAACGAAACGATGTAGTAGCCGTGATTTTTCAGCGGCGGGGGCGTTATCGGGGACCGAATCGCATGTTTTTCTGTCAGGTAAAGGAAGTAGTCTTCTTTGACGAGAGATTCGACTGGTGCGCCTTGCTCGATGAAGTCTGGAATCAACTCCCTGAGGGCCCGCGGATCCATCACTGCTCCAGAAAGGATATGGGCCCCGACTGACGCGCCTTTCTCGATAACGCCAATCTCGATCTCACCAAGGGCAGTTCCCTGCCGCTCTCCTTTTGCCACCGCCTCATTGTGTCTCTTGATCAGGCGTGCAAGATGCAGTGCGCCACTCAAGTTTGCCGGTCCTCCACCGACAAAGACGACATCCATTTCCAGAGTTTCACGTTCCATCAATTGATTCCTCGCCAAGATTTCCAGTCAGAAATGAATCACCATTCAGTTTTGCGAGTATAGCAAATGCGGCACGACTGTCTATGCAAGCACACGAAGCTTCCTCTTGATGGTGCAGTTAGGACAACCATCTGCAACTGCTCGACGACAGAGCGGAGGACCGGTGACCGAGGCGACTCAACCAGCGCCGGAGGCGCGGCAGAAGGTAGCCAGGGGCGAGCGGCTTTGCGCGCTGCCCCTGGATCAAGTCCCCACAAACTCAACCGCGCCCTGAAGGGGCGCAGCAAGCATCAACAAACATGGGGCTCGTCATATTCAATCACGAGATCATTTCAACATCGCTAGATATTCAGGTTTACGACGTTCTTTACGCCCTTTCAGGGCGGATAGTGTTACTGACATATCCCAGGGGCGGCGCGCCGAGCGCTTGCCCCTGGCTACCTTCTGCCGCGCCTCCGGCGCTAGTTGAATCATTTCTCTTATGTCACCCTTGACGAGTCTTACGGTACGGTCGAGATTCCGTGAAAACTCGTTTTTCAAACAATCGCAACCGCTCCTCCGTTCTGATGTGGTCGCGATGTACAATGATTCGAAACTCCAACTCCAGATCGCAGTCAGTAGTCCACATCACAAAAAGAGGTTGGTATGTCAGATCACAAACACACAAACTGGTTGATTAACGAAACCAGTCCATACCTGCTGCAACATGCCCACAATCCCGTTGATTGGCGGCCCTGGGGCGAAGAGGCATTCGCGGCAGCCCGCAGCGAAAGCAAGCCAATCCTATTAAGCATTGGATATTCAGCCTGTCACTGGTGCCACGTCAGGGAGCACGAGTCATTCGAAAACGAAGAGATTGCGCGACTCATGAACGAGAACTTTGTCAGTATTAAAGTTGATCGCGAAGAGCGGCCGGATCTGGATCAGATCTACATGAACGCTGTTCAGATGATGACGCATCACGGCGGCTGGCCGATGACCGTCTTTCTCACCTCTGAAGGTGTTCCCTTCTATGGCGGAACTTATTTCCCTCCGGAAGATCGACACAACATGCCTGGATTTCCACGTGTGCTCATCAGCATGGCGGAGGCCTATCGGGAAAGACCGGAGGATATCGAGCAAACCGGCGTTTCGATCCTTGCCGAACTGAATCGCTTGAGTCTTGCACGTGAATCAAATGAACCGCTAACGCAAGAACTCCTGGACAACGCTTTTAGAGGGATCTTTAAGAGCTATGACCCGGTTAACGGCGGCTTTGGCGGCGCTCCGAAATTCCCGCCGGCCATGACCTTAGAGTTTCTGCTGCGCGTCTATCACCGCACCGGAAGCCCGGAAGCTTTAGAGATTGTAGCTCACACCTGCCGCAAGATGGCCGACGGCGGAATTTACGATCACCTAGGCGGCGGTTTTCACCGCTACTCGACGGACGCGAGATGGCTGGTGCCGCATTTCGAAAAGATGCTTTACGACAATGCGCTCCTTTCCCGAGTCTATCTGCACTACTACCAGCTAACCCATGACGAGTCGGCGCGCAGGATCGCCGAAGGTGTCCTTGATTACGTCGTGCGGGAGATGACGGATGCCAACGGCGGCTTCTACTCAACACAAGACGCCGATTCCGAAGGAGAGGAGGGGAAATTTTTTGTATGGAGTCCCGAGGAAATCGCGTCCCTCCTGGACAAGGAGGACACAGCCCTCTTCTCGGCCTACTACGATGTCACCAACGGGAACCTCAAATTTGCGATGAAGAGCGGCGGCGCATGGCACCGCAGGCTCGTCGACAACACGACCCTCGTCGGATCATACGCCTCACTGGCGCTCGATGCGCTGGGCAAGCCCTGTATTGCGTACTACGATGGCCGCAGCACCAAACTAGACCTTAAATTTACTTGCAGACCC
>CAZVHN010000420.1:0-10246 GCA_964626895.1 uncultured Chloracidobacterium sp.
ATCGGTCCGGATAGGGTGTTCCTGGCCGAGCGCTGGCCGGTGACTACTTGCCCCAGGGCTTTCCCCGTCAAACGCAGAATCTCGAGATTGCTGTTGACTGCGTAAGTCGATGCCGCAGCCAAACCTGCACGCCGCAGCGGAATTTCCTCTTCGGGACGAAAACCTAATCGCTCCCGTCCATCCTGAAGCTTGCGAGCCGTGGCGGTAATATCTTTCTGTTGTCCAGCTCGGTTGACCGTTAGTGTAATCGGCTGACTCTTGTGATCGCGGATGAACTGGGTTACCTGCTCAGCACTTCGAACTGGTTGGCCGTTAACTGCGAGAATGCGATCGCCTGGCTGCAATCCCGCTTCAGCCGCCGGCGTGTTCGGCTCAATTTCGCGAACCGTAACTGGGACGTCGCCGTAGTCAGGAACAAAATCCAAAAAGCCGGCGGTTTCTCCGTCTTCGGTGACCGCAGTGGGTGTGAGCGTGAGCCGTATACGCTCGCCATTACGTTCGACAACTAGCTGCAAAGGCTGGCCAGGAGATAGCAGCGCGTCGCCACGGATGGTGTTCCATTTCGGGTTCTCGGTTCCGTTGAATGAGACTATTCGATCACCGGGCTGCAATCCCGCTACCTCGGCAGCGCCTCCCCGAGCGACCGCGCTCACTACCGGTGCGGGTGTTGCGGGGACTCCGTACATCAAGGCGCCGGCAAACGGTATCGCGAGGGCAGTGATGATATTCATCACGGGCCCGGCCAGCGCCACCAAAATCCGCTGCCAACGCGGGCGAAGATTGAACCTTTCATGCTCGGGGATATCAGTGGCCCCGGCGCCTTCGATTGGTGCGTTTGATTCATCGCCGCCGAGTTTTACGTAGCCCCCGAGCGGAATGGCGGAGACACGATAGTCAGTTTGTCCCCACTTCTTGCCAAATAGCCGCGGGCCGAAGCCCACTGAAAACGTCTCCACACGGATCTTGAAGAGTTTTGCGACAATAAAATGGCCGAACTCGTGAAGCACGACCGCCGCGCCAAGGATAAATATGAACGACAAAATACCAATAACAGTCATCTAATTTCTCTTTCCTGTAGGGTCAACACGACAAGCAAGGCGGCCCCTTAAACTTTCCAACCCTCATCGCGGGTTGCCGTCAACGAGTGTACTTGGCGGGGGATGGCGCGTCAAACAGAGTGTCCGGCCAGCAGATCTGAAGGTTTTGCTAACTTCTCTATTTCCACATTTGCGGCCAGGCGCGCCTCTCGATCCGTATCGAGGACCGTTTGGAGATCCAGGACAGGTTGAGTCGTATGTTGATCCATTGCCAACTCTATCACGCGAGGAATATCAGTCAGACAGATGCGCTCTTCAATAAACGCTCTCACGGCCTCTTCATTGGCGGCGTTCAGCACCGTGGGAAGCGTGCCACCTTCCCGCAGTGCTCGGTAGGCAAGAGCTATGCAGGGAAAACGATCGGGATCGGGAGCCTCAAAATGGAGTGTGGCCAGCGCGGTCAGGTCGAGCGGAGGTAGTTCACATGAGTGCCGTTCAGGATACGTCAGCGCATATTGGATCGCATGACGCATGTCGGAGACTCCCATCTGAGCTATCACCGAACCGTCTACCAGCTCGATCATGGAATGTACGACTGATTCCGGATGAACGACGATTCCAATCTGATCCGCTTCGAAGCCAAAGAGCCAATGCGCCTCGATCACCTCCAGTCCTTTATTCATAAGGGTCGCCGAGTCAATGGTGATCTTGTCTCCCATGTTCCAGGTTGGATGACGCAAAGCATCCGACACACTCGCTTCTCGCATCTGGCTCTTGTTCTTGGTGCGAAAGGGACCGCCTGAGGCAGTTAGCACTATACGTCGAACTTCGTGGCGCTTTTCCCCTCGCAGGCACTGATGCAAGGCATTGTGTTCGGAGTCGACCGGCAATAGCTCCGCGCCGGAAGCCCTGGCAGCGCGAGTCATCAACTCGCCCGCCATAACCAGCGTCTCCTTGTTGGCCAGTGCGACGCGTTTACCGGCTTCGAGCGCGCGTAGAGTTGGGACGAAACCAATGGCGCCGACAATCGCTGATACAACCGTCTCTGCCTGTGGATGTGTGGCCACCTCCACGAGGCCGGATTCCCCAATCAGGATTCGCGGAAGATCGAGATTTCTTTCGAAGAGTTGGGCGCGGAGATCGTGAGCTGCGGTTTCCGTTTCCACGGAAACCAGCTCCGGCAAGTGGCGAGCAATCTGGTCGGCCAGTGTACCTATGTTACGACCGGCGCCCAGAGCTACGACACGAAAACGATCGCTGCCGAATGCTTCTACAACTCGCAGCGTGTTGCAGCCGATCGAGCCCGTCGAACCGAGGATAGCAATGCCGGTGGGTTTCATGTTAAGCGACAGGGGAAACAGGTCTTCACACTGTGAAGATAATTGGCTACAGATTTACACGGACTGGCACGGATAAGATCAGGAATGAATTTTTGCTTTTGGCCCCGTGTTCGCCTGCGTTCATCCGTGGCCGCTATACTCAGCCACTGAAATAGATGCGACCGAAATAGTAGATGACTGGTGCGTTGAAGAGCAAGCTATCGAGACGATCGAGTAAACCACCATGCCCGGGTAGTATGTTCGCCGCGTCCTTTGCACCTGCGCTCCGTTTGAGTGCGCTCTCGGTCAGATCACCAAGAATACCGACGACTGTCATCACCGCCGCCAAAGGAAGGGCCAGCTTCAGCGGTAACTCTCTGAAAAACCAGAAGTGAGCAATTGTGGCCATCAGCAGACCGGCCAGCAGTCCCCCGGCAACTCCTTCCCAGGTTTTTCCCGGGCTGATCGACGGCGCCAGTTTGTGTTTGCCGAATGCCCTGCCAACGTAATATGCGCCCGTATCTGAGCCCATAAGGACCAGAAAAAAGAAACCCAGGAGATCCGCGGAGAGAGCCTGGTTGAATCCCGTGCGCACTGCCACCAGATGGCCGCCAAGCAGAACTACGTAGAGAACGCCAAGAATCGTCGCCCCGGTTGAGGCGATCATTTTGTCAAAAGGTGCACCGCGCAAAGTGGCGGCGATCAGTGTCGCTGCGGTAAACGCAATCAAGATCAGCGGGATCATCTGCATCATCAACAAATCAGACCTTGGGCCGGGTTCGTTGAAATAAAAGACCGTGAACAAGGCAGCCGCGGCGAGATAACCGATGGCCGCATCAGGCTTCAGGTCCCGTCGCTTCGCCAGCACATAAAACTCAAACAGGCCCGCCACCATCGCCGCAGCGGCGAGAACAACGAATAGCGGTTGCAGCCAGGAAATGAGGATGGAAGCGATAAGAAAAGGCAGGACGATGACTGCGGTGATGATACGCGACACGATATTTTAGATTTGTGATTTTAGATTTTAGATTTTAGATTGAAATGCCGTGACGAGCGCAATAAACATGACGCTAGACTCGGGGTCTCATGGAACTAACTCCCGGTCCCAATTGAGTTCCAATCGCAAATCAAAAATCTAAAATCTAAAATCAAAAGAATCACTTGACGTTTGCTACCAGCTTCAACCCGCCGAAGCGACGATCGCGCCGCTGATAGTCGATGATAGCTTCGAGCAAGTGGACGCGGCGAAAGTCGGGCCAGAGGGTTTCAGTCACATAGATTTCGCTATAGGCCGCCTGCCACAGCAGAAAGTTGGAGATGCGCATTTCGCCGCTGGTACGCACCAGCAAATCCAGATCGGGTAGATTGCGGGTGTAGAGTTCATTCGCAATGCGCTCTTCTGTTAGCTCGTCAGGCGGGTTACCTTCATCAAGCAGCCGGCGCACGGCAGCGCGGCAGGCATCGATAATCTCGGCTCGGCCGCCATAATTCAAGGCCACCGTCAACACCATTCCTTTGTTTTTCTCAGTTCTCTCAGTAGCTTTCGCAATCTCACGGCGCACAGTGTCAGCAAGCGCGCCCGTTCGGCCAATGGTCTGAAACTTGATGTTCTGCCGGTCGATCTCATCGAGCTCGAGACGAAGATAGCGTCGCAACATCCGCATCAGGGCTTCAACTTCGTAGCGCGGTCGCTTCCAGTTTTCAGTCGAGAAGGCATAAAGCGTGAGAGCTCCTAAACCCAATCGTGCGCCCGTGTCGACCGCCGCGCGAACTGCTTCGACACCGGCGCGGTGTCCGGCAATCCGCGGCTGGCTGCGCTGCGCTGCCCAACGCCCGTTGCCATCCATAATGATCGCGACATGACGAGGCAAACAGTCCCAGGCGATTGATGCGAGCAGCATCTCATCGCGGGTTCCAGGCGTTACGACTTTGGCAAAATCAGAAAGCATAAGGCTTCAATCAAGTGAAGCGACGGTTAGGCCGGTCACATTCTTGCCCCAACTCTGAAGCGTGTCAATAAATGGTTCGAATGTGAATACTCAAGTCTGGCTAATTTGCAGGTAAGGAAGGCGGACCCTGTCCCCGCTCTTACGTTGAAAACACAAATCGTTTAGACAACAACTCTTTATTCTCATCCTTCAAAGGAGCTTCCTCACATGGCTCGCATGGTCGAACCTCAATCTTCCAGGCATGGCTGAGTGGCTTTCTAGCTTGAGGCGGGGACAGGGTCCGCCTTCCTAACCTGCAAATTACCCTAAGTCCTTTTTGGCTTTTACACGGCCTCCACCTCTCCCGGTTCTGTATTGAGCTATTCACCCAGGCCCACGTCACTCATAGCGAACTGACAACAGCGTCAGCCCGCACGCGGGTGCGGTTGCTCCGGCCAGCGAACGATCCCCCTGCTCGATGGCGCGTTCAATATGTTTCTCTTTCATCTCGCCTCGGCCAACGGCGAGCAGGGTGCCCACGATGGAGCGCACCATGTAGCGGAGAAACCCGTCGGCACTGGCCTTGATCTCGACCATCGGTTCGCCTGAGCGTCCATCCGAGCGCTCAGAAACTTCGAGGTGACTAATGGTGCGTGTCCTGTTCTCGGTGTCCGATTGAGCCGCCGAGAAAGCAGTCCAGTCATGAGTGCCAAGAAATAGAGCGGCACATTCGTTCATGCTTTCAAGATCAAGTTGGCGGGCCTCCTGGTGTGCATAACGAAGCCAAAATGGGGACATCACCGGACCATTTACTACACGGTAGAGATAGATTTTCTCCAGAGCTGAATAGCGTGCGTGAAAGTCGTCGCCGGCGATTTGCGCCTCCATGATGCGCAGGTCTTTGGCCACGTTTCCATTAATGGCCGCGCGAAGCTTTTCGGGAGTTATATCTCGCTCTACTCGCACGCTGGCTACCTGACCTTGTGCGTGGACGCCTGCATCGGTTCTGCCGGATCCATGAACTATCATGTCGCGGCCATCGATCAACGTTAGCGCCCGGGTTAATTCTCCCTGGACCGTTCGTAGTTCGCCCTGCATCTGCCAGCCATGAAAGTCTGTGCCGTCGTATTGAATGGTGAGCTTGAAATTCATGAGAAGCGTGTCTGGTGCACCGTAATTGCCGATTGCCAATCGCCGATTGCCGATTTACAGAACAGGTCTTTGGAATTCGTCTGGGCGTCTGAAGTTATGGACTCCAGTGGCGTTTGTTCCAATTGGCAATCGGCAATCGGCAATGACCGCGCCTACTGCCTACTGCTCCTGCCTCCTGCCTTCCTGCTTCCCGGCTTGATCGCGGTTTCGCCTCGTTTGCAAAGCTCGCAAATTGAAGGGTCAACGGATGGCACATTGAGCGTAGCGAGCGCGATACGCGGCACCCCCACATCAGCGTCGCCCGCTGAACGATCGATGATTGAAGCCGCCGCAAAAACGTTTGCGCCTGCGGCTTGCAAAGCATTCACGGTGTCGCGCGTTGAACCGCCCGTGGTTACCACGTCCTCAACGACTATCGTTCTCTCACCTGGCGACACCGAAAACCCGCGTCTTAAAGTCATCTTGCCATTCTCGCGCTCAGTCCAAATGAATCGCGCGCCTAGCTGTCGGGCAACTTCATGTCCGATTACGATCCCTCCAATCGCCGGAGAAGCCACGAGCTGAATATTGTCCTGTTTGAAGTGTTCGGCGATGGCCCGACCAAATCTTTCAGCTTCCGCTGGATGCTGCAGCACGAGGGCACATTGCAAGTAGTTAGCGCTATGAAGCCCGCTGGTGAGGACAAAGTGGCCTTCAAGCAGCGCCCCCGTCGCTTTGAATCTCTCAATCACATCTTCGGTTCGCACCAATCTTTCCTCAATCCAAAATTTAAATGCGTGTTACAATCGCTGCCCGATGGCTCCGTATCCAAACCTCGTTTCCGACTCAACTCTTGTTCAAGAAACAATCGACTTGTTGCGCGACTGTGGCGGCCGGGCTAACGCAGCTGAAATCGTCGATGCGGTTTTTAAGGTCTCGCACATCGACGATGAACTGGCTGGCCTGCTCGTAGCCGATCTCGTCAAAGACGATCGGCGGTTCAGGTTCGTCGATGGGAAAACGATTGAGTTGCAAAACGACGACGTCGAATCTCGTCTGCTCGATGACCTGGATTTCGTAGTAGTCGATTTGGAAGCCACCGGCGCCAAGATGCCCCCTAACCGTGTTATTGAATTGGGGGCGTACCGGATCCGTCAGGGGCGCATTGTCGACAGTTTTCTGACGCTGGTAAATCCCGAAATTGCCATCCCTCGTTTTGTGGTCGCGCTCACGGGGATCACCAACGACATGGTAAAGACCGCCCCGGTATTCGCCGAAGTCGCTCCTCAGTGGCTGGATTTCGTCAGCGAAGCGGTGCTCATTGCGCACAACGCACCTTTCGACACAAGTTTCTTAAATCATGAAATCTCACGCGTCTATCCCGGCCACCGGATGATTAATACGCACCTCTGCACGGTTAAGTTGTCGCGGCGAGTGTTTCCGGGTTTGACCAACTACCGCCTTGACACAGTTGCCAACCATTTCTCGATCCCGATCTTCCACCGGCATCGGGCCGGCAGCGACGCGCTCGCGACCGCCGAGGTTTTTCTACATCTGCTCACGCGCCTTGGAGAACATGGCGTCAAAGATCTTGCGAGCGCTCGAAGTTTTCAGTTCCTCGAGGCCAAAATCGAAGAAACCACCGAGGCCGCGCAGCTCCTGCCCTTAGTTCCCGGCTTCTAGACTTGCCTCAACGCTCGAATCCGATCTTCGTTTCCACAAACTGCGGGTCAGAAACCCAGCAATAATCATCACTGCCAGTCCGAGCCCAATCCAGGGGTAATACTTTGCCAGAAACACCTTTGCCTGAGCGCCGTAGCGAACTGCGAAGTAGCCTTCCAACAGGAAACGAAAACCACGCCCAACCACAATCGCCACCACAAACCGGGTAAGGCTAAAGCGAAACACTCCGGCCGTGATCACAAATAACTTGAAGGGGAATGGCGGCGGCAAAAGCGATGCGACCAGCACGGAGAGGACGTCGTAACGATCTATTAGTTCTTTGACCCGCTTCTGTTTCGATTCTGAAAACCGGGCGAGCGCACGCCTGCCCGCGCGACGTGACGCGTAATAGAGAATCCAACAACCAAGCGTCGATCCGGCGGTGGCAACGAGTGCGTAAAAGACCATCCAACGCGGATGAGCTGCCGTTAGCAGCAGCATCAACGCATCCGCGCTGCTCGGCAACGGAACAAAGCTTGAATCAAGAACTGCAACCGCGAACAGCCCAAACGGACCAAAAGCGATGAGAAAGTCCGACAGACGCGAAAGGCTTTTAATGAATTTATCGAGCAGCAGTTTCAACCAAGAGTCCTTCCAGCCTGGTAAGATCGTTCTTAAAACTAGTTCTGCGACTCTTCCGTTTGCGCCGCCTTGCTAACGGAACCTGTCCGGCGTCGATTGACCACGAGATAAACCAGCAAACTAACCAGGGCCACGGCTGCCACTATGCTGAGAATGACCAAGCCATTGTCTTTCATAAACAATAGCACGCGGCGGCCATAAAAAACTGCGAGGATGCCTTCTACGTAATAGCGAAGCGACCTCGCCAACATCACGGTGGTCAAGAACTTCCAGCGCGGGTATTCCAGCGTGCCGGCGGTAGCAACGAAGATTTTAAAGGGCAGGGGCGGCGGAAGTATCGCCGGGACAGCGATAGCCAGAAAGCCGAACCGCGCATAGGCCCGCTCCACACGCTGAATGCTTTCGGGCTTGAATCGTTTGCGTAAGAGAAGCTGACCACCGCGTCGCATGATCGAATAGAGCAGCCAGCATCCGAGGACGGAGCCGACGGCCGCAAAAAGCGGGAAGTAGAAGACTGCGGAGGGATACTTGTAACAACGCCCCACCACCAGGTAATCATTAATTTCCGGCAGGGATAGCAGCGACGAATCAAGGGCGCCAATAAGGACCATCGCCGGTGCCGCAATGTAAAGCGGCACGCTGATTACATACTGCTCCAGCCAGCGTCCAATTGATGCCAACCAATCCATATCGATCTACTTGGCGGGAATGAAGACGGGCGGCGTGTCGTAGGTTACCCCGATGGTAAGACCGGAGTTAGGACTGAAGTTTGTCAAGCCCTTAATGCCGGCGAAATCGAAACGCAAACCGGAGGCGCGGATCTGCATTCCCAAACGGGCCTCTGATTGAGACTCGGTACCCAGCGGGCCGCTGCCTGGGCGTGTATTCACGCGGCCGTTCACCTCGCCGGCCAAACTAAATTGCCGGTTGAGGCGGAATATGCCGGCCACTCCGTAGGTAACGACGTCGTTCTGGGAAAAAAGGTTTGTCGGCGCCGTTAAAATCGCAATACCCAGATTGCCAAAGGTATTGAAGCGTCCGTCGTGCCCAAACTTCTTGCCGATCAGGATGGAGCCGAATGCATTCGTCTGATTGAGACCGATGCCTCGCGCCTGATTGGAATTCGGCAATTGCACACCAAAACGAAAGCCTAGTGAAGGTCCGCGGCTCGTCTCAGCGCGCAGTTTAAATTTTGTTGCCAGGGTAAAGTCCCCGGTGTCATTGGCCGAATTTGCCCCAGGTACAAGTTCCAACGGGATCGCTGACGGATTTCTTGAGTTGATACTCAGAAAATTCTGCGCAACCCCTTCGATCTGAAACTCGACGTTGGGCGCGAAACCGATATTGATCCCGATCACGCCGACGCGCGTCAGATCTCCGGTCAGGCCTGATGCCGGAAATTTCGCGCCCTGGAGAAAATCTATCCCCGCCTCAATCCTCATTGTACCGGGAGGAATGATGTCGACATCTTCAGTAAGCAAGGGGCGTTGCTGGGCGTTGCCATTAATCCCAAAGATGACCAGGAACCCCACCAACAGCAAGCAGCGCAGAAGAGTTTGTGATCCGGTTGACATTGGTGTGGATTGTAAAGGCTGAACTAGCGAGGGGTCAACACGAACCTCGGAACGGCGCCGGCAGTTTAGAGTTCGAGCTTTAGCTTGTTGGCACCGCTAGACCGCAACCTAAAGGTCGAACTCTAAACTTCCGGACTCAAACCACACGTGGATCGTATCCAAACCTTACGCAATTCGTTGGATGCTGTATGTTAGTATTTCCCGCTGCCTTTTATCCTTCAAGACGAGGTCTGGTCCCTATGCGCCGATGTCTCACTCTGTTCTCGGTAGTTTTGCTGGCGATCAACTGGCTGCCATCAACTTCCGCCCGGCAAACCGGTACTGCAGAATTACAAACAGTTCAGTTGCAGGGTTTGCGCGAACGAGTAGTCGTGAGGCGCGATGAACGCGGAATTCCCTATATCTCTGCGAGCAACGACGAGGACCTGTACTTCGCACAAGGTTATGCGACCGCTGCCGATCGGCTTTGGCAAATGGATCTGCTGCGCCGTACCGCACGCGGCGAGCTCGCGGAGATATTTGGGAACAACGCGCTTGAGGAAGATAAGCGCCATCGGACTTTCGGCTTCGCTCAAACCGCCGACGCAGAGGTGGCCCAGGCGACTCCGGCCGCACGTGCGATCCTGGACGCCTATGCGCGGGGAGTTAACGCCTATATCGCCGGTCTCGAGGCTAAGAGCCTGCCGCCGGAATTTCAGATACTTCAGTACCAGCCTCGGCCGTGGACGCCGTCCGATTCGCTCGTGGTGGTGAAACTCTTCTTCGAGTCGCTCTCCTCAACGTGGCGGCTCGACGTCATGCGCGAAGCCTTCGCCGACCTACCCGCGGAAAAGCGCGAGGCATTAATGCCCGTGGGGTCACCATTGGATGTTCTCGTCGTCGGTAAAGACCGTAGAGGTACAGGGAAGTCGGCCGTTTCAACACCGGTTTCTGCTCCGCCGGAACGGACCATC
>CAZVHN010000421.1:0-3448 GCA_964626895.1 uncultured Chloracidobacterium sp.
CTGAGGATTGAACCGTCGAGCCGTTCAGAAGAGATACGATGCTCCTGCTCGAACATACACCGCACTTCGGCACTGAGACAGCGATGTCGCTGGCAGAGGAACTCTACGACATTCGCGCTATGGCGACCACTCTGCCCAGCGAGCGCGACCAGAATTTTCTGCTCACGACCAAGGCGGGAGAAAGGTTTGTGCTGAAGATTGCCAATGCGCTGGAAGAGCGCGCCATGCTAGAGGCGCAACAATTGGCGATGACGCATCTCGCGCAGCACCTGTCCGTTTGTCCTCGCGTTATTCCGACCAAATCTGATGAATTCCTGACAGAAATACAATCACCGACCGGTGCGAAGCATTTGATGCGACTGGTTACCTACCTCCCGGGTATTCCGATTGCCAGTGTCCCAGAGCATTCGCCCGAATTGCTCCGCGACCTGGGCCGCAAGATCGGACAAGTGAACCGCGCGCTGGGCAGCTTTGATCACCCGGCCCTTCACCGCGACTTTCACTGGGATCTAGTCAATGGCTTGCGAGTGATTGAGGAATACGGATCGCTGGTTGCGGATGAAGGGTTGCGAGCACTGATCTTTAAGCTCGCCACCGATTTCGAACGGGTTGTCGTGCCTCTCCTTCCCGGACTGCGAAGGAGTGTCATTCATAATGATGCAAACGACCATAACGTTCTGGTCGGTGGCGGCAAAGACCCCTACGGCAACCAGAGCGTCACCGGCCTCATTGACTTTGGTGACATGGTCTATAGCTTTGCCATCGCGGACCTGGCGGTGGTTATCGCCTACGCAATTCTGGACAAATGCGACCCACTCGCAGCGGCGGCGCAAATCGTTAACGGCTATGACGCAGAATCCGCGCTGGACGAGGCAGAGATTGCCGCGCTGTTTGGCCTGGTCTGCCTGCGTCTCTGCATGAGTGTCTGCCTGGCCGCGCATCAACAAAGGCAACGGCCTGCAGACGACTATCTGGCGATCAGCCAGCCTTCGATCCGCGACACGCTGCCAAAGCTCGCACAAATCGATCCCCGCTTTGCCGAGGCTGTTTTTCGCCGCGCTTGCGGACTTTCAGATCGATCTCCTTCCGGCTCTCCGACCAAAGCCGAAACGCTGGCAGGGCGCCGGAGACTGCTCGGTCGTAATCTAAGGTTGGCTTACAAAGACCCTGTCAAAATCGTCCGTGGCTGGATGCAATATCTATATGACGAAAACGGTCGCAGGTATTTGGACGCTTACAACAATGTGCCGCACGTTGGTCATTGCCATCCGCGCGTAGTAAAGGCCGGGCAAGACCAGATGGCGGTGCTTAATACGAATACGCGCTATCTGCACGACATCGTCAATCGCTATGCGGAACGACTTTGCGCCACTCTGCCTGCGCCGCTCACCGTTTGCTACTTCGTCAATTCAGGCAGCGAAGCAAACGAGCTGGCGCTCCGTTTGGCGCGCGCGCATACCGGCGAGCGCGACCTGATCGTTCTTGAGCACGCGTACCACGGAAACACGACGACCCTGATCGACATCAGTCCGTACAAGCACAACGGACCAGGCGGCGAGGGTGCGCCACCGTGGGTTCACACCGCGCCTATTCCTGACGTCTATCGCGGCCTTTACCGGCGCAACGATCCGGAAGCGGCAGAAAAATATGCGCAACATGTGGCTGAAATCATCGGGCGGTTGGAGGCGGAAGGCTTCGGGCTGGCTGGATTCATTGCTGAAACGTTTCCCAGCGTGGCCGGACAGATCGTCTATCCCGAAAGCTATCTGTCTCGGGTCTACTCATCTGTGCGAGCGGCGGGCGGCGTTTGCATTGCCGACGAAGTGCAAACAGGGCTCGGGCGGCTGGGTACACGTTTCTGGGGCTTTGAAACCCAAGACGTCGTGCCCGACTTAGTGGTGCTGGGCAAACCGATCGGCAATGGCCATCCGCTGGGCGCGGTGGTCACGACACCTGAAATTGCTGCGTCGTTTGACAACGGGATGGAGTTTTTCAGCACGTTTGGCGGCAACACCGTCTCGTGCGCCATCGGTCTGGCGGTACTCGACGTAGTTTTCGAAGAAGATCTACAGTCGCATGCGCTGCGCGTGGGCCAGCGGCTGCTCGACGGCTTGCGACCGTTGATGGATCGCTACGAAATCGTCGGCGATGTTCGCGGCTCGGGCTTGTTCCTCGGAGTGGAACTTGTCCGGAACCGCGAGACGCTCCAGCCGGCCACAGAAGAAGCATCTCTTGTCGTCAACCGCCTGCGCGCCGATGGGATCTTGCTGGGCTCCGATGGGCCACTTCAAAACACGCTCAAGATCAGACCGCCAATGCCCTTCTCCGAAAGCGACGCTGAGTTGCTGGTTGCCAAGCTGGACCAGATTTTGGCCGAAGTTGGGGATGATTACCTGCTCGCGGGTGCGAGAATGCGCCCTGTTTAGTATCAATTCGAGGAATTCAAGAAAGCAGTGATGACGGTCGGCGCCGGCACAAAACTCGGCCGCTACGAAATCCGTGCGCCACTAGCCAAATTGTCCGCTCCGGCCTCCGGTTCGATTGACAAAGAGGCGCAAGCTGTCGCCCAGGGCATGACCCGTTTGTCGACCCCTTACGCGACGATCTGCGATTAGCCATTGAGTTGAATCCGAATTACGCGAACGCTCATCATTGGTACGCGAGAGAAAACCTGATAATCATGGGACAATTCGACAAAGCTCTGTCAGAGATGCGGCGGGCGCTGGTGCTTGATCCGCTTTCATTGATTATCAAAGCCAACGTTGGAAAGACCTTCTTCAACGCGCGCCGGTACGACGAGGCCATCCAGCAACTGCGTAAGACAGCTGAGATCGACCAGAGCTTTTTCGTGGCTCATCACTATTTGGGCTCGGCCTATGCGATGAAGGGCGCTTTCCCGGAAGCGCTCTCTGAATATCAGAAGGCGCGAGCCTTAAATGATGATCCGCACGTGGTGGCCCTGCTTGGACGCCTCTATGCCGTCTCGGGCAAGAGAGACGAGGCACTCAGAACGCTCACGCAACTGAAGTCTCTTGCCAGGCAGCGCTATGTTGCCGATTACAGCGTAGCCCTGGTCTATGAGGGACTCGGCGAGAAGGACCAGGCGTTCGAACTGCTTGAAAAGAGTTATCGAGACCACACTGTGGATATGCTCACCCTGATATATGATCCTTTGATCGACAACCTTCGTTCAGATCCGCGCTTCGCTGATCTCGTGCAGCGCGTGGGGCTGCAGTGAGGGACTTGATACAGACGCGATACTACCGGCTTCAGCCGCGTAGTGCTTCAGCTTTGACCTAACCCGGAAACCGCTGAGTCCGAGGAGATACTACCGGCTTCAGCCGCGTAGTGCTTCAGCTTTGACCTAAAAAAGGGCTACTATGCTTCGATTGTGATCTCGCCTCCGTTCAAAGCTCTCACTGCAGCGTACCAACTCCACTTCTACCTG
>CAZVHN010000422.1:0-3777 GCA_964626895.1 uncultured Chloracidobacterium sp.
CCTGTAGTTCTTTTTGGTCCGAACATCGTGAATGGCGGTCGTGGCTCCTGACATGCGCATGCCGATGCCCACCGAGAGAGCGTCCTTCCGGATCCTGCTGACGAGTTCGTTAAAAATGTCGACCGAAGCGGGCCCACCAAAGAAATCACTACAGGGATTGTTGGACCTCAGAATGCTCAGGGTGTCGTGGTAGGCAGAACCTAAAACCCTGTCCTGAGAAATCAGGGGAGACGGTGCGGACGGGGGTGGCACGCTGGTTTTGACCTCGACGATGCTCCGGGCATCGTCTGCAAAATCAGGTCTGCACTCGTCGCCCAGGACCGTCGGCGCGCTGGCTTTACTTGTAACTAAGGCGATGGACATTAACGCCGTACCAAATAGAAATTCGCGTAGCCTCATGGGAATACCTCCTGACCGAAACTAAGGAGTTGGTCCGGGTCCTACTATGGCTCGCTGGGGATCGAGCACTTGAACATGAGCAACGCGAAGATGTCTTGGCTGAAAAGTGCGGCTGAATCAGTGCACTTTTCAATCACCCGGATTAACACGCTCAGTTATACGTGAAGTCTCCCGATGAAGGACGGGTTTTGTGACGGAAGGGCAGGCGCTTGTGATTAGCAGGCTTGAGGCCGTGATAACTGCAATCAGGGAAGCTTGCCAAGCGCTTCTTGCAGCTTGTCTCGATAATTCCTGGAGAGGGTTAGCTGGGTACCGTTTTGCAGGATGATGCGATACTCGCCATGAAACCAGGGCTGCAGCTCTTGAATGCGATCGATGCGGACTATCGAGGAGCGATGGACGCGCACAAACTTCTTGGGATCGAGCTGGGATTCCAGACTGCTGATAGTCTCGCGAAGTAAATGAGATTTCTTGGCACTATGGACGGACACATAGTTACCCTCGGCTTCGATCCAGTCGATCTCCGTTGTCTCGAGGAAGTAAATCCGACCGCTGGCCTTGATTACCAGGCGTTCGAGATACTTGTTACCCGCCTTCATCTCTTCCAGGAGCGCCAGGATCCGCTGGTCCGTGCCACCATTGCGGTCGCGCAGGATCTGGGCCCGGGCGCGTTGCCAGGAGATGTCGAAGCGTTCCTGATCGAATGGCTTCAGCAGATAGTCGAGGGCGTGTACTTCAAAGGCGCGCACGGCATACTGGTCGTAAGCAGTGACGAAAATGACTCGAGGGATTTCTTTTCCGAGTGCTTCAAGCACCTCGAAACCACCGAGTTCGGGCATTTGTACGTCCAGAAAGATCAGATCGGGTGAGTGAGTACGTATGGCTTCCAGTGCTTCACGGCCGTTACAGGATTCTCCCACGATGGTGACCTGGGGGTCATCCTGGAGCATTTCCCGCAGCATCTCGCGCGCGAGTGACTCATCATCCACCAACAGCACCCGGATGAGGGGAGACTCAATCATGGTCTTTCTACCCTGAACCGTGACAGGTTTAGAGGATATTGGGGAGACTCCTGTTGCTGTTACACCATGAGCGTGTATTTTCTGGCAAAAACTTTCGTCGTTTCGGAGTGACCAGAACCGGAGACTACGCGATTTCGGATTGGTTGGGAGCGACGCCGTCTCTGTGAAAGGGTATTTCCAGAGTCACGATCAACCCACCATCGGGATTGTTGCTTAGGTTAAAGCTATGCGCCGGCCCGTATAGTTGCTCCAGTCGCGTCTTGGTATTGGCCAGTCCCAGACCCTTCTTGAACACATTCTCGGATGTCCGATGTAGGGAAAGGCCGGGGCCGTTGTCTCGAATCTGAATACGAAGCGTGCCATTCCGTTGTTTCGCTTCAATTTCGATGAGGCCCTGGGTCGAACGCGGCGCAATGCCGTGGCGGATCGCGTTTTCCACGAGCGGCTGCAAAATGAGATTCGGCACTTTCGCGTCCAGCGCCTGCGGAGCCACGTCCATGCGGGTCACCAAACGATCCTGAAAACGGATGCGTTCGATTTCAAGGTAACAACCGAGAAATTCCATCTCTTGCCGCAGTGTTACCTCTTGGGAGCCGGAGTTTTCCAACGTGAGTCGCAGAAAGTCTCCCAGACGCGTGATCATTTTGCGGGCCGCCTCGGCGTCTTTGTTGAGTAGAGCGGAGATTGAATGGAGGGTGTTGAAGAGGAAATGAGGATGGAGCTGCATCTTGAGTGCCTGCAGTTGAGCCTGTGAAAGCTGGGCTTCGAGTTGGAGCGTCCTTACTTGTCCTTCGCGAAAGCGGCGGTAGTAGCTGAACGCATAACCGGTGAGCGCGACCAGCAGATAAATGCCAATAGCTTCGGTGAAGTTGGCAACCACAAATCTGGTGATGCTTTCGAAAGTCAGTGGCTTACCCAGCGGCCAACCCCAGCGTAGCCAAATGAGAACGCGTCCCAGCGCGGTCAGAAGGACGCCGAGAACAATGCTAATCGGGATGTGCAGCAGTGCGCTCCGAACCCAGTTTTCACGCTCGAGCGGCATCCGGGTGACCGCCCAGAGTACCAGGGGAGTCGCCAGGGCGAAGAGATAAGCCCAGATCATCTGCATGTAGAGCGAATCAACAAACGGAGTGGGACGTTCGGAGCGGTAAGAGGCGAAGTAGAACTGAAGCGTGAAAACCAGACCGATGAAGGTCCAGATTCCCCAGATGATTGCCAATCGCGCCCAGCGGCGTTGCCACACAGGGACGCGGGTGCGCTTGCTTATTGGTTCTTGACCTGTTTCTTCAATCATGCTTGGACAATGTACGGCCCATCTGCCGTCTTATGAGAGACGCGATAGCCACGCCCGCCGATGCCTGCCTTGGGAGCGAGATTCAGTCTGACTCGGGAAGAACGCAAGGGCTGATCAACGGGCGTTGTTGGGTTCCGCTTGATAATGCTCATCATATGGCAGAGAACGGTAGACCCTGAAGGAGCTTGCAGGTTGTTCCAGTCCCGAAGATAACTTCCTGAATTCGTGACTAAGATGAAGGATCGAGTCTAGATTTCTCAAGTGCCGCTCGCAAGCTTCCGCGATTCCGTGTTCGTAAGGTCGAAAGGAGTCGGCGAAGTCAACCATTAAGACAAGAGTTGGTTTGGGACAATCGGTTTGTGATGAGTTGGCCGCGGACAATGGCCAGACGGCCTGACGGAATGACGGCATGGGGCCTCAACCTCAAAAGACTATGGCCACCGTGAAAGGTAGCCATAATCTTTAGCAGGCTGCTGAAAAAGAAGCGGGCCATTCTTAGGAAGAACAATACGATCCACGAAAGCACTCGAAATGACTCGAACTAAGAGCTCTTTTCGTGCCGCTTCGTGCGATTTCGTGGATCGTTCATGGTGCCCCGAATGGGTACGTAATTGACCGCAATAGCGCGGGTTTTTTTGTTCCTCTTTTAGCGTGACGGCCCTCGTAGCCGCAGGCTCGCGCCAGGCGAAGTTTCGCCGGCTGGCAATTATGGATTAGCCTATCCCTCTTTTGAGGCAGCCAGGTCGAAGATTTTACCGGACACTCAACATGTACGTAGTAGTCCAGGAGCTTCGTCATTGCTTCCATGACGACAGGGAATTTCCTCATGCCCGGAAACATTCTCGACCACGTAAAGCTCAGGCCTTCGGATAGCAACGTGCCGGAAGAAATGCAGAAACAAATCGTCCCCGGTGCGTACCCTGTGAATGTCGCCGATCGGCGAATACTTTGTGCACGGATAGGTCGCCACCATCACGTGGCATTCCTTTTCAGACTGAACGAGCTTCTTGGTGATGTCGCACTGGACGACTTCGTGACGAAAGTTCCGACGCAGGGTGTCGC